>JAWOFY010000399.1:0-3461 GCA_046497285.1 Candidatus Hydrogenedentota bacterium | reverse complement strand
CCAACACAACGCGTATCTACCTGAACCGAGTGCTCACGTCGCTTTCGCTTATGCCTAGCCACCTGGTTGTGGATGGACTTGAAGAGCTTGCCAACGACAAGTCTTTCACTCCACGAATGCGCGCCAAGTTTCGCGAGGTCCTGGAAGAAAGAAGGCGCAGGTAGAAAGACATGCCGATGTGCCTTGTTGGTGCAAAACACTGAGAGCGAGACACAACACGGTCTGTCTCTGCGTTATGGTCGTACTGTTTGTTGCACACACTCCGGCCATGCGCGTTGCATCCGGCGGGTGGGTTTGCTAGGATATATCTCACATTCCTCACGGGCGGGCTTGGGGTAGTCGTGCCGGATGGAGAGGGCGCGGCGTGGTTTGGGAGGTAGCCGCCACCCTCACGTAAAGACCCGTCGCAAGCGCAGGGGGCCACGGTTCCCCTAATGCGCTGTCCCCGCTTTTCCTGACGTAATCCGGACAACAAAAAGGGAGTATTGCATACCACCATGGCAGATATACAAGGTTTCAAAGGGTTTCGCTACAACCGCGATAAGGTCGGCTCATTCGATGCGGTCATCACGCCGCCGTTCGACGTCATCAGCCCGGAAGAACGGGAGGAGCTGGCAAGCCGGAGTCCGTACAACTATGTTCATCTGATTTTGCCCCAAGCCGAGAATGGGGAAAACAAGTACGAGGTGGCGGCGCGCCGGCTTGACGCGTGGATTCAAGAGCAGGTGTTTGTCCAAGACAACGAGGACTCCATGTATCTGCTCGAACAGCGTTTCAAGGATCAAGAGGGCAACGAGCATGTGCGCCATGGATTCTTCGCGGCCGTGAAGATCCCCGAACCGGGCGAAGAGACCGTGCTCGGCCACGAGCAGACGTTCCGGCACAAGATTGAGGACCGGCTGAGCTTGACCAAGGCTTGCCGCGCCAATCTCGGAGCGGTCTTCGTCTCGTATACGGATCCCGAAGGGACCGTGCTGAAGAGTTTGCAGCAAGCGGCCGGCGGAGAGGAAGACATCGCGGCGACGACCATCGAAGGCGTCCGTCTCCGGCTCTGGCGGGTCCCCGCCCTGCCGGAGGTGATGGACTTCTTCAAGGGCGAGACGCTTTACATCGCCGATGGGCACCATCGCTTCACCACGGCGTGTGCCTACCGGGACGATATGCGCGCCGCCGAACAACCCGATGGGCTGCGTCCCTACGACTACGTGCTCATGGGCCTTGTGGCGATGGAAGACCCGGGGTTTGTGGTGTTTCCGGCCCACCGGGTGTTGGATCTGCCCAAAAACGTTCAGTGGCCGGCGCTTCTGCAAGAGCTTGAGAAGTGGTTTGAGGTGTGCGAGGCGGGCTCCAATGTGGCCCAGGAAGTGAAACAAACCCCGGGCTGCGCCATTGGCGTGGTGCGCGGCGATGGCGCCCGCCATATCCTGAAGCTGCGGGACGGCGTGGACCGCGAGGAGATGCTCGGCGGCGATCACGGCCCCGCGTGGCGCGACCTCGATGTGTCGGTGCTGCATCGGGGCATCCTGGAAAACATCGTGGGCGTGCCCGAAGGCGCGGAATTCGTCTACGAACCCGATCCGGTCAAGGCGATTGGGCTCGTGGAGCAAGGCGAGAAGGACACCGCGTTCATCTTGAAGCCGACGTTGGCCAAGCAAATCAAGGCCTGCGCGGACGCCCGCGAGTTCATGCCCCAGAAGTCCACGTACCTCTTTCCCAAACTTCCGTCGGGCGCCGTGTTCTACCGCCACAAATAGCTTAAGATGGCGGCGCAAAGCGAGACGGCGCGTTCCGTGCGTGACGCGTGGGTTGAAGGAAATTCTTCGGGCGCCGGGGGATGACGATGGCTCATGCGCCGGCTAAAAAAGGACATTGCCATGAGCATTGGGCGCGTCATCCCTATTCTGACTGCTGCGGCCCTTCTCCCGTTCGCCCTCGGCGCGGACGCGGAGTCCCGGACCAAGGAGGAAATCTGGCAAGAGATTGAGCCTTTGTTTGATCCCGGCGCCTTCGAGGGAGAATTCGGTGACTACCGGTCTCCGCTTAAGTTCGAGGACGGCTCCCGCGTGGAAACGCCGGAGGAATGGGAAGCGCGCCGCGCGGAGCTCCTTGAGGTTTGGACCGATATTCTGGGGCCGTGGCCCGATATCATCAAGGATCCGGAAATCGAGTACCTTGAGGAGACGGACGAAGGCGATTTTGTTCGCCACCGCATCCGTTTCGACCATCTTCCCGGCGATCCCGCCGAGGCGAACCTGCTCATTCCGCACGGCATCGAGGAATCCCGGCCCGCCGTGCTGACCGTGTTTTATGAACCCGACACCGCCATCGGAGAGGGGCGGGAAGGCCGCGACTTCGCCCTTCAGCTCACTAAGCGGGGCTTTGTCACGCTGTCCATTGGTTACGAGCGGGGGCTGGAGGACGGGACCTATTCCCCGTACTACCCGAGCAAGGAAGATGCCCAGCTTCAGCCCCTGTCGGCCCTGGCCTACGCCGCCGCCAACGCGTTCCACGTGCTAGCGAACCGGCCCGAAGTGGATGAGGACCGCATCGGGATCACGGGGCACTCCTACGGCGGCAAGTGGGCCATGTTCGCCTCCTGCCTTTACGAGCGCTTCGCCGCCGCGGCGTGGTCGGATGGGGGCATCGTCTTCGACGAGTCCCGCTCCAACGTGAACTATTGGGAGAACTGGTACCTGGGCCATGTCCCCGGAGAGTGGCGGGAACCCTGGACCATGCCGGACGAGGAGCATCCCCGTACGGGGGCCTATGCGCGGCTGATCGAGGAAGGCCGGGATCTGCACGAGCTGCACGCCCTCATGGCGCCGAGGCCCTTCCTCGTTTCGGGCGGCTCCGAGGACCCGCCCAAGCGCTGGGAGGCCCTGAACCACACCGTCGAGGTAAACCGGCTGCTCGGCTACGAGAATCGCGTCGCCATGAGCAACCGGCCCACGCACTCCCCCACCAGCGAATCCAACGAGCAGCTCTATTTGTTCTTCGAATGGGCGCTCCTGCACGGCGCCGCCGTGGAATAGGGGTGAACTCCTACCCGGCGCATGAATTCCATATAATTCCCCCTTTGAAGGGGGATCAAGGGGGATGTTGTCCCAACGGGCAGCGCCCATATCCGGTGATTGCATAGTAAATTTCTGTTCGACATAGGAATTCGGCACAATTCCCCCTTTGACGGGGGTGGCCCCAAGGGCCGGGGGATGTTGTCCCAACGGGCAGCGCCCTTACCCGGGGGATACCCAGAACATCTCGTAAGCGAGTTTGTTGTTGGCTAAGCGTTTGAGAGAGAAGGGGTTATGGGAGTGAGGCGCATCACCTTTTGGGTGTCGTTTTTTGAGTGGGATTTTGCGATACTGTGGGGATGAAGAAATCACGTGCGCCTTACGATGAAGAGTTGGACCAGCTGAGCTTGCTGGACTACGAGATAGATGAGAGCCCGCTGCCTTCTCCGG
>JAWOFY010000383.1:0-4958 GCA_046497285.1 Candidatus Hydrogenedentota bacterium | reverse complement strand
CATAATTAACATATACAAATCCCGGCGCCTAATCAGCGCTAAAGTTGGGCGTAAGCAGGGCTTTACCCCACTGGTCTGGCTTCGGATAAATGCTGGACCTGTGTTCCATGCGCGGGTGGATATCTAAATGCCCCCTACGGGATGGATTTGTTTGTGACAGCATGTCGAGCTAAGTCAGCCGCAATCCGGACATCCCCAAATTTGGGGCGGACGAGGTCCTGGAGCCAAGTCTCTGCGTCACGAACCGCGCTTACTCCAACTTACGGCCTATACTGCTTTTAGTATGTATCCTTTCAGGCAAAAACTTGGCCCGTGTGGGGACGCATGGTACTATAAACAAGGTGTTCGTTCGGAGATCGCACGGGACCTGGGCCGCGCCGGCTGAGCCCAAGCGAGATCTTCCGGGCGCCAAGACGGGTTTGAAACAAAGGCAAGCAATCGTGTTGAGGAGTAGGCCGCGCTTGCCGCGCGGGCTTAGGAGCGGGAAGGAAATCGCAGGATGCCCACGTATGAATATCACGCGATTCGGGCCGAAGGGGAAGAAGAGAAGTCGTTCGTAGGCGGGGTGGTCGTGGCGAAGTCCCGCCAAGAAGCCAAAGAGAAGCTCCGCACGTTAGGACTGAAAGCCACCATGTTGCAACAGACCAAAGGCATGATGGGCTGGCTGAAATGGTTCGAAGCCGACGTGCGGTAAAATGAGAGCGTGGAGCGCAACCCGCCATTGATTCTAAGATGGCGGCCGGTCAATTGACACGACAGACATTCCGCGAACACGTGATGACGTTAAAAAAGCCAACGGTGTGCGCCGCGATGAGTGGCGGAGTGGATAGTTCCGTCGCGGCCGCATTGCTCCTTGAGCAAGGGTATGACGTCATCGGGATGACCATGCGTGTCACCCCCTCCTCAGCCGCGTTCGACGCCGCCGAGGACGCCCGGCGCGCGGCCGAGTCGCTGGGCATTCCCCATCATGTGGCGGGCTACGAGGAGCGCTTTGAACGCGACGTCATCCAAGATTTTGTAAGTGAATACCTCGCTGGCCGGACCCCGAATCCGTGTTTCCGGTGCAACCGCAAAGTGAAGTTCGGGGCGTTGCTCGACAAGGCCGTGGACCTTGGCGCAGACTACTTCGCCACAGGGCACTACGTCCGGAAGGTGGAGCGCGGGGGCCGCGTGGCCGTGCGGCGGGCGCGCTACCTCGCCAAGGACCAGAGTTACGCGCTGGCCGGTCTCCGGCAGGAGCAGCTCCGCCGGATTCTATATCCCCTCGGCGAGTTGACCAAGGAAGAAGTTCGCGAAACCGCCCGCTCCCTCGGGTTGCTCAATTCGGACAAGGCCGAAAGCCAAGAGATTTGTTTCGTGCCCGGCGACAACTACCACCGTTTCCTCGTGGAGCGCGCCGGCCCAAGCGAACCCGGTCCTATTGTAACCCGCGCAGGCGAGGTGCTGGGCCAGCACAAAGGGTTGATGCATTATACCGTGGGTCAACGCAAAGGCTTGGGCATCGCGGCGCCGCGGCCGCTCTATGTGCTGGAGCTTGACGCCGATCGCAATGCGGTAGTGGTGGGATACGCCGAAGAAACCTACTTCCATAAACTCCTCGCTTCCGAAGTGATCTGGGGTGCTTCGGAAAATCCCAGCCAGAGTTTTCCGTGTTGGGCGCAGATCCGCTACAACCACCATCCCGCGCCCGCGACGGCTCACGTTACGCCCCAAGGACTGGAGATCGCTTTTGACGAGCCCGAGCGGGCCGTGGCGCCGGGCCAATGGGCCGTATTATACGATGAGGAAGGCGTGGTCCTTGCCGCCGGCCTTATCGAGCGTGGGATCAGCGTAGCCGAAGCGACCTCGGACCCTGCCGGCGGGTGACGCACAAACCGCTCGCGTTGACGCCTTTCTATCGATCCCGGCCTCCTTTCAAAGGGATAGTATCCCATCCTTCACCCCACCTGATACGCTTCAGCCACCATCTCCCGTATCGGTTGATGCCGGTTTAGCCAATCGCCGGATGAGTCAGCCCAAGATATAGTGATGCCCTTGTTACTCGCGCCTGAAAAGGAAATTCATCCTCACCCAATCGGTGAGAACGTACCGCCGGCGTCTCGCCGGCATTTATGAGCCGCCTGGAAGGCGGCGATACGGTTCTTGCGAATCCTTATCCGGCGATTGGGGGGTCTTGTTTCTTGCACGGTGTTCGTGTCGTAGGCACAATAGGCGGGACTTGAAGACGACGTTCAAAGGAGGACCACCATATGAAGACAAAGAGGCGTAGGCCCGTGCTGGGGGCCGTGTTCGTGTGTGGCATCGCAGGGGTGCTGGCTGCGACGGCTTCAGCCCAAGGAGACGATGGCCCGCGCGTGGAAATCGAGACGGGGGAGCCCGCGGCGATTGTCCGGCCCGGGCAAACGGACGCCGCCGAGTTGGCGCTCCGTAACCCAAGCGATGAATCGCTAGACGGCGTTTGGCGCATGGGCGTGCGCCGCCGGAGCGATGCGAGTGTGGACTTCACGCGGGAAGAGGCCATCGAGCTGGCGGCAGGCGAAACCATGCGCAAGCCGTTACCGGACGGTTTCGTTACGGACCTCGGCATGTATTACCTCGACTGGGAAATCGAGGCCGATGGGGACGAATGGACCGGCGTAACCTCGTTTGCGCATATGGACCCCGTGGGCGCCACGGACGCCATCCAGCCAGGGCCGCTGGACGGCGGCGATGAGTTTCTCTTCGGCATCGCGGGCGGCATCCGCGTGAGTTGGCCCTACGATGAGCGGGAACGCTTTCTCGAAGCAGCGGCCATCATCGGCTGCGAGGCCTACCGCATGGACATGTCATGGGGTTACCTTCAACCCGATCCGGATACGTGGCGCTGGCAGGGACTTGACGAAACGGTGGACTTGGCCGAAGAGTACGGCATGTTCATCCAGCCCCTCGTGGCGTATGGGACCTCATGGGCGGTATCGGACGAGACCCGGGCGTTGGCGGCGGAACGAGACGACGAGAATGTCCTCTGGCAGTATCCGCCTCAGCTCGAATACTGGGGCGCGTTCACGCGCGCCCTCGCAGAGCGGTACGGGACACGGATGCAGTATTACGAGATGTGGAACGAGCCCGACATCTTTTTCTTCCAGGGAAAACCCGACGAATACGTCGCCTTGCTCCAACGGGGGTACGAGGAAATCAAGGCCGTGGACCCGGACATCATCGTAACGACGGCGGGATTCACAAGCTTCGGCCATCCGGAGGTGGAGCACGAGTTTCATGAAAAGACGTTCACGGACGGCGCGGACTACTTTGACGCCGTCGCGTGGCATCGTCACGGGGACTTCGATGTGTTCCAGCGCGAAATCGACGGGGAACTGCTTCCCCTGCTCGAGGAAAAAGGCCTCGGCGACGTTCCCCTCGTGTTCAACGAATCGGCGGCTCACCGCGGATTCGAGGGGGAATGGGAGCTTGCGGAACAGGTGATGAAGAAGATGACCTTCAGTTGGGCGCGCGGGGCCATCGGGCACTACTGGTATAACCTGAGCCGCTCGGCCGAGAACTATCAGATGCTGAATCCCGATTGGACGCCCCGCCCAAGTTATCCCGCTTATAACGAGTTAGCCCGGCTTCTGCGCGGGCGATCCTACAGCCATGAGCTGGACCTGGGCGAAGGCCGGTGGGGATTCGCGTTTCGTGGCGAGGGACGCTTTACCGGCGAAAGCGCGAACGACTGGGTGCTGGCGGTCTGGACCGAAAACCCTGATCTGGACGCCGAATCCTTCGAGCTGACGGTCTCCGCCGGAGCGGCGGTGGAGCGGAGCGATGTCATGGGCAACCGGGAGGCCCTTCCCGCGCCGGAAGACGGCGTGCTCACCGTCGAAGTGGACCACGAACCCGCCTATATCCTCATCGAGGACAGCAGCCAACGGCCTGAGGTAGTTGGGCAGAGCGAATAGCGGGCGCACATCAGCTAAGGACGCCCGGTCAACAACTCGGCTGTTGCTTGGGCGATTGAGAGCCTCGGTATCGGCGCCGGTCTTGCGGCTCAGCGTTGTTTGTGGGAGGCGAGGTGGAAACGAAAGGACGGATGGCGCGACTTTTACCGTTGCAGAAAGCTTTGGACAAGCGCGTCTTGCTCGGCTGAGGAAAGCCGCTGCAGGCCCGTTTCCCTCCGTTGCCGGTTCAGTTCGAACAGAAAGACGGCGGCAGTCACCGAGATGTTGAGGCTCCCCACCATTCCCTCCATGGGAATGGCGAGGTGGCGATCGGCATTTGCGAGGGCCGTTTCCGACAAGCCCCGGTTCTCGTTGCCCAAAAGGAGCGCAAGCGCGCCGGAACGGAAATCCGCCTTGTAAATGGTCTTCTCCGCTCCCTCCAGGGCCGTGGCGCATATCGTGAACCCGCGCGCCTTCAGCGTTTGAATGCAACTCTGGGGGTCGTGGTGGATGTGGAAATCGAGCCACTTGTTGGCGGAAGAGGAGGAAGCCTTCCCAATGTGGCGGGGATTGAATGGCTCTTGTTCGTGGAAGATAAGATGAACTTCCTGCACGCCAAACGCGTCGCAGGAGCGGAACACGGCTTGGGCGTTGTGGGGATCATGCACGTCTTCGAGCACCAGAACGACGTCCTTGTGGCGTCTGCTGGCGACTTCTTTCACGCGCTCGACTCGGCGTTCCGTGGGCATGGCCAGTTCTAGTAAACCAGTCTCGGTGTCGATGAAGCTTCGGCGCCCTTCGGCAACCGGAAGGTGCGGGCCGTAAATCCCCGCGTGTTTACATCCCCCGGCCCTTCGGGCCACCCGCTTCGAAGGGGGAATTATTCACCCTATTCCCTCCTTGAAAGGGGATCAAGGGGGGATATTGACCTCCACCGGACATCTCGGCCCCTGCGACATCCGCCGGCCTTGGGGAACAACCCATCAAACTGAGGGTATTCATCTTATTCCCCCTTTGAAGGGGGATCAAGGGGGATGTCAACCT
>JAWOFY010000342.1:0-9256 GCA_046497285.1 Candidatus Hydrogenedentota bacterium | reverse complement strand
GTCTGGACTGGTGCTGTTCGCGGTCATCTTTCTGCTGGCGCAGATCCTGTATCTGCGGTTGGACGCGTTCGTGGCGCTGCTCATCACCAGTCTGGTGGTGGCGGTGCTTGGAGGGGTGCCCCCCGGTGAGGTCATTGAGGTCATAACGGAGGGGATGGGCGGGACCCTGGGCTACATCGCCGTGGTCATTGGGCTGGGCGCGATGATCGGGGAAGTGCTGCGCCGGACGGGCGGGGCGCGAGAGATTGCGGAGGCGCTTTTGCGCCGCTCCGGGGACGAAAAGGCGCCATGGGCGTTGAGTTTGACAGGATTAATCGTCGCGATTCCCGTGTTTTTCGATGTGGCCCTCGTCCTTTTCATACCCCTCGTCTACAGTCTGGTGGAACGCTCGGGCCGAAGTCTGCTGTATTACGCGATTCCTTTGCTGGCGGGGATTGCCGTAGCGCACGCGTGCATCCCGCCGACGCCGGGTCCTGTCGCCGTGGCCGCCCTCATCGGGGCGGACTTGGGGTGGGTCATCTTGTTTGGGTTGATCGCTGGGATACCCGCGGTGTTGGTGGGCGGGATCCTCTTCGGACGCTTTATCGGAAACCGAATTCACCTCGGCGTGCCGGAGTACATGCAGCTCGACGACGAGATTGCTCATCACGGGACCACGCCATCGTTTTTCTCCTCCGTGGGCCTAATTGGTTTTCCCCTGGCGCTTATCCTTGTGGGTACGGTGAGTGAGGTATGGCTAGGTGAGGATCACGCAGCGGGACCGTGGGTGACGTTAATTGGTCATCCCATCACGGCGTTGACGTTGGCCATTCTGTTGACATTCTATTTGCTTGGCATCCGGCACGGTTATTCAATGAGCGAGGTCCGCGAGATGACGCGAAAGGGCCTGGAGCCCGTTGGGATGATCATTTTGGTGACCGGCGCGGGCGGAGTGCTCGGCAATGTGCTTATCGAAACCGGCGTGGGCGATGTGTTGGCCGAGGCGATGGCCGTATCCAATCTACCCGTGGTGTTGCTCGCGTTTATGGTGGCGACCGCAGTGCGGGTGTCGCAGGGTTCGGCGACCGTCTCCATGGTTACGGCGGCTGGACTCATGGCTCCCGTCGCGCAAGCCGGGGAGTTTTCGGCCCCGCTATTGGGCCTGATCACCATCGCCATCGCCTCTGGCGCCACGGTGCTGTCCCACGTCAATGACTCCGGCTTCTGGCTCGTAAGCCGGTTCCTAGGCATGGACGAGGCGCAAACCCTGAAATCCTGGACGGTGATGGAAACCCTCGTGGGCGGTGTGGTGTTTCTCGTGGTGCTTGTGCTGAGTTTGTTGATCTGAGTTTTGGAGGGGAGGCGGGATTGGCCGCGCTCTGAATGGCCCCGCTCCCTTAGAGTATGTGAAAGGAGATATGGTACGATGAAAGTGGAACCTACCGACGCGCTTATCGTCGTGGACATGCAGAATGACTTTTGCCCGGGCGGGGCCCTCGCCGTGGAAGGCGGGGACACCATCATCCCGGGAATCAATAAAATCCAATCGTTTTTCCGCCGCAAAGTCTACACCCGCGACTGGCACCCGCCCGACCATTGCAGCTTCTCGGACAATCCCGACTTTGTCGATGGCTCTTGGCCGGTTCATTGTGTGGCGGAGACGCCGGGGGCGGAGTTCCATCCCGATCTCAACATCGCCACGGACGGCACGGTCGTGGACAAGGCGACGGAAAGCAACCAAGAGGGGTACAGCGGGTTTGATAACACGCATCTCGGGGCCACGTTGCGCAACGAAGGCATCAAACGGGTGTTTGTTTGCGGACTGGCAGCCGATGTGTGCGTGCGGTGGACGGCCTTGGATGCGCTCAAGGAAGGGTTCGAATCTGTTGTCATCGAGGATCTTACCAAAGCGGTGGATAATCCCCCGGGCACGGCCGAAAAGGTGCGAGAGGAGTTGCGGCATGCCGGGGTAATCTTCGTTCGTTCGGATGAATTGGAATGACGGATCTATCTCAAGACTGGTTCAAACGCAAGGGCCTCGCGCTCTTTACCGACCTCTACGAACTGACCATGATGGCGGCCTATCTGCGCGAAGGGGTGGCCGATCGGTGGGTGTGTTTTGAATACTTCTTCCGCGATCTGCCGCCCCATTCGGGGTTCGCGGTCACGGCGGGGCTTTCCTGCTTCCTCGGTTATCTCGAGAACCTCCGATTCGAGGAGGACGACATTGAGTATCTCCGGTCGCAGGACATATTTGAGGAAGAATTTCTGGAGTACATCCGGGAATTCCGTCCCCGCTGCAGGGTGCGCGCCATGCCGGAAGGCACGTTGGCCTTCCCCAATGAGCCCATCGTGCAGATTGAGGGCCCCCTCTTCGACGTTCAACTCATTGAAACCGCTCTGCTGAATTTCCTGAATTACCAGACCCTCATCGCCACGAAGGCGGCGCGGGTGTGTCTGGCCGCCGAAGGCGATCCCGTGCTCGAGTTCGGGCTGCGCCGGGCGCACGGGCCCGATGGCGGCGTAAGCGGTTCGCGAGCGGCGCACATCGGGGGCTGCGTGGCCACGAGCAATGTGTTGGCCGGGAAGATATACGACATTCCCATTTCGGGCACCCATGCCCACAGTTGGGTGATGAGTTTCGAGACTGAACTCGAAGCGTTCCGGCGGTTTGCGGCGATCTATCCGAGCCGCTGCATTCTGTTGGTGGATACCTACGACACCCTTGGAAGCGGCGTGCCCAACGCCATCACCGTGTTCAAGGAGATGCGGGAGGCCGGACACGACGTGCGGCCCGCCATCCGTCTCGACAGCGGGGATCTGGCCAAACTGAGCAAGCGCGCTCACCGCATGATGACCGAGGCGGGCCTTGAGGATCCGCTTATCGTCGCTTCCAACGATTTGGACGAGGACCTCATCGCTGACTTGAAGCGGCAAGGGGCGAAAGTCAATGCATGGGGGGTGGGCACCCACCTCATCACTTCGTGGGATTGCCCCGCCCTCGGCGGCGTATATAAGCTCGTCGGCATGCACAACAGCGAGGGCTGGCGGGCGCGCATCAAAATCTCCTCGAACATGTCCAAGGCGACCGATCCCGGCCGGAAGAACGTGGTGCGTTATTACGACGCCAGCGGCGCTCCCTTGGCCGACGTCCTTTACGATAGGGATGAGGAATGGGCCGAAGCGGCCAACAACGGCTGCGTCGAAGGCCGCCGGCGCAATAACCCGCACTTGCCGGCCCGCATTCGCGGCGCCGTCCGCGGTGAGCCGTTGTTGAAGACGGTTTTCGACCAAGGCCAGCGCGTGACCGAGGTCCCGTCAGCCAGCGCCATCCGCGATTGGGCTCAACAACAAATCACCAACTTACCCGACGAGTTCACGCGCCTGCGCAATCCCGAAATCTACCGCGTTGTCCTCTCCCCCCGCATTGGCGACCTCAAGGAGGAGCTGCTGGAATCCCCCGAGCTGGCGGGCTAATCCCTAGCCCCCTTCCAGGGTCTGTGACGGGTGATGAGTCCCATTTTTCCTTGCGAGGGAGAATGGGGCTCCGGCGATCCGTGTATCAAAACCTACTTCCCTCCCGGTATTCTTCCATCCCGCTGCCTTATGGATGGGCAGCAAGCGCCCACCCCCGCAGCGCTCTCTGCCAAACACGGAGCAATGAGGGCGTTTCGTGAATAGTATGCGGGGGATCTCGTCTATTTCATATATGAAATCCGTTCTTGTTTGCCGCTACTAATTCACGGAAAGGGCGAAGCGAGCCAGTGAGGGATAGATGACGGGAGAACAAGTCATGTTTAATATACTCAAAATGGCGTTTAAGGGCGTTATGGTGGCCGCCTTGCTAGCCGGAAGCGCGGCTTTTGGCGCCGAATCCTCGTCCGACGAATCGGAACAGGCCACAAGCGGTTCCTCCCGTGAGGTGAGGCAACCCCAAGGTTTCAACCGCCACAGCGACGAAGTCCTCAGCAGTCAGATCGTCACTGACATTCGGATAGATCCCAAGCCAGATCAGTGGCGCGTGACGTGGCCGGGCGGCTTCATCATAGGAGATAGGACCGAAAGCGTCCGCCGTCCACGGATTCCGTGGTATCCGCGATCGAGGACCATTGTTATCGGGGGCGGGTCCCAAGTGCGCCCGCAGTGCGCATGGATTCCCGGCCGGTATGAAGTGCGCGAGATGCGCGTGTATCAGCCTGGCTACTGGACGCAGCGCTACGTGCCGCCCGAATATGAGACGCGGGTCATAAACGGCCGTCCCACGCCAGTCCAAGTGCGCGCAGGGTATTACGAAAACGTCTATGTGCCCGGCCAATACGTTACGCAGCCCCAACGCGTTTGGATCCCCGGCCGCTGGGATTGCGTCCCCGGATGCCGCCGGCACTGAATTCGTTGGGATTGAGAATTTTGGCGTCACTCCATTGCGTTTCCTCCCCCCAGCGGGCGTGGATGGGTCCCCCCAACGCGAAAAGCGTTCCATCCGCGCCCGCGATCATTCTTATGAGACGCGCGCGGGATGAGGTGGACAAACGTGTTATCATAAGGCGTATCGGGGATGAGATAGCCGGAGGCGGTTCTATTGCGCGTGGCGCTTACGCGAAGAAAAAGGGGGAGTTCATGAACAGTTTTACGCGAATCCAGCATACACTGACGGGTGAGCCTGTTGACCGCATACCGGTCGCGCCGATTTTCATGGCGTGGGCGGCGGAGTATGCGGGCCATACCTACGGGGAGTTTCAATGGGATTACCGCGCCTTAACCGCCAGCTTGTTGAAAGTGCGCGAACGATTCCACATAGACCAGCTCACCACGTTGAGCGATCCGCACCGGGAGACGGCGGACTATGGAGCCCCGGTTACTTATCAAGAGCATTCCGTATGCCGGTGCGAAGGAGCGTTGATTCAGAACCCCAGCGATGTAAGCAAGCTCAAGCGAATGCCGATCGACGCGGCTCCGCGCATGTTGGACCGGATCCGCGCCCTTGAGGTGTTTTACCGGGAAGCGGGGGGGGAGGCCTCCATCTTGGGTTGGCTGGAAGGTCCCTTGGCTGAGTTTTGCACCTTGCGGACGCTTGAGACGGCCATGACCGATTTGCTTACGGAGCCGGACCTGTTCCACGAGGCGTGCAGCGTCACCATGGACAACGCGGTTACGTGGGCGCGGGACCAAATTCACGCGGGGGCTGACATGATCGGCGTGGGGGATAGCGCGGTGAGCCTCGTCAGCGCCGACATGTACCGGGACCACATATTGCCGTGGCATCAACGCCTGTTCCATGGCATACACGATGCAGGGGGAAAGGTGAGGCTGCACATCTGCGGAGCCATTGACCATCTTATCCCGGATATTGTCCACGCCGGGGTGGATGTGCTCGACATCGATTGGATGGTGGACCTCCCCAGGGCGCGCCAGATCGTGGGAGACAAGGTGACCCTCTTTGGCCAGTTCGACCCCGTGCGTGTGCTCAAGGAAGGAACGCCCGAGGACGTGACGCGCGCGGCGCGGCAAAACATACGCGATGGCGGCCCGAAGCATTTTGGCCTCATGCCGGGTTGCGAGATCCCGCCAGGCACGCCGGAGGAAAACATCGCCGCGTTCTGTCCCGGTGATGGCTGTCTGATGGCCGATGACCTCTGGATGGACGCGTCCGCCTCGCGGTAGGCCGCACGGCGCCGGTGTGGTCTCACTCAGGCGTCAGCTCGCACACCGTCTCAACGTGCGGGGTGTGCGGAAAGAGGTCGAGCGCAAGGACCCGGCTTAGCCGCCACCCATGTTGCGTGAGGTGTTTGAGGTCGCGGGCCAGCGTGGCGGGATCGCATGAGACGTACACGATTTTGCGGGCGCCACAGTTCGCCAAGGCGTCAAGGATGCCCTTGGCGCCGCTTCGGGGCGGGTCGAGCAAGACAACGTCCCATGGCTCTTCGGTTAGCGCCCGTTGGAAGGCGGTTTCATCCCCGACGTGATAACGTCCTTTACCCAGGCGTTGCGCTGCGGTGATCGCGGCGAGATTATGGTCGAGACCCCGCACTTCGGCCCTATCCGCGAAGGGGAGGGAGAGGTTGCCCGAGCCGCAATAGAGATCCAAAATGCGGTCGGCATCTCCCGCGATTTCTCTGACCGCGCTATGCAGCAGCCGGTTCAGCAAAAGACTGGCCTGGGAAAAACCTCCTGCTACGACGGGGACGCCGTCGAACAAGAAATGATCGCGCGGCGCCTTTTGGCGGGGATGATTTACACAGGGAAAGACCTTGCGCAAGGATGCGTTGGGATGCCGGGTCCAGCCAAGGGTGGCGCCGTCTTCGGGGTTCACGGTCAGTTCAACGGAGCCTCTCATCCGTGCGGCGCGCAGTTGGCCGAGGGCGCGATTGAGCCGTTCGTGACACAAGGCGCAGGAGGCCCGATCCATCACCCGCTTGGTTCCAGGCGCGAAGAACCCCCAGGCCCGGCCGTCACTGTGGAACGTGGCCCGGGTGCGGTATCCCAAGCGGTATCGAGCATCCTCGCGCCATTCCAGCTCCGGTTCAAGGCCGCCGATACGGCTCAGGCAGTCGCGGATAATGTGCTGCTTCCATTCCGCTTGAGCGGGGTACGCGAAATGAATCCACGTGCAGGCGGTGGCGTGGGCGGCGCACGAGCACGGCGGCTCCCAACGGTGAGGAGAAGGGGAGTCGAGCGCGTCCACCACGCCCCACAGCACATTGCGGCGGCGTGTTACTTCGCCCAATCTGACCACGTCTCCCGGCAACGCCCCCGGTACGAAGCAGACCTCGCCTTTCAGGCGGGCCAGGCCATGGCCCCCGTGAACCACGCCCGCGATTTCTACCGGCTCCCTCATTCGTCCGAGGAGAACTCTTCGCCTACGTGATCTCTCGCACGCGATTGTTTTCGCAAATGCATCAGCAGTTGCGCGTACGTGGTCCGCACCGTCTCCGCGAGATCCCCGGCGTAGGGAAGGATGTAGGTAGCCGGCAACTTCCATACTTCGCCGGGCGCTACGCATGTCGGGCCGAGCAAGGCCAGGCAGCAACAGTCGCACTGGCGGCTAAACGCGGAATAGTGTCCTCCGCCGTCGATCCCCGTGATGATGCCCCGCCCGTCCTCGCGGGCGAGAGCGATGCCCCGTTCCGAAGTCTCGAAGTCAACGGCGTTTTGGGCTTGTTCGAAGCCGTCCGTGAGCACGGTTATTCCGTCCGGCGATACGGGAAGGCGTTCAAGGGTAACCCGGCGAATGATAATCTCTTTGTCGCCTCTGTTACGCACGGAGACCCTCCGCCGCATGCCGGGGTTCTTATGATAGGCGAGGGTCTTTATACACACTTCAAGGTCCGGGTGTTGCTGGCGGCACACCAGCGTCGCGCCTATTGGACTGTTTTCCTCGCTCCAAATAACCTCTCCAAAATCCATCATGTCGAAAGTGCAATTCTCGTCCCTTATCTCGAATTCCGACGAGGCGCCCGTAATCCATTCGATTTCGCAATGTTTCTGGAGCAAACTGCATGTGTTGCCGAGAAACGCGGACCACGTCCGTTCCATCCAGTGGTTCCCCACCACGGCGTGCGTCCGGTCAACGTAGGTGTAAGCGCGCTCTTTCATGACCCGCCTCCCCGAAAGGTAGACCTCCGCGAGCACGGAGGCTGTCTTTCATTTGGTTACTACTAGGGGACGCGGCGCCCCCCCGGCTCTCGATGCGTTTACAACAGATTCATTATACTCTGTTGTAGCGATGTTGCAACAACTAAGTATGAGAAATTAATCCCAGACCGCCCCCCTTATGTTCCCTGAGGGATGAAGCTGTTCTTCTGCGTTGTCAACCAAATGCGCCCGCTGCACGGGGTCTTGAAGCATGGAAGTCTGTGGAAAGTGGGTTGTCTCCCCCCGGCAGATGCGGTAGAGTTAAGGAGAACAAGGGGTCTGGGAGCGTGCGTCCCCAATCGCCGGATAAGGATTCGCAAGAACCGTATCGCCGCCTTCCAGGCGGCTCATAAATGCCGGCGAGACGCCGGCGGTACGTTCTTACCCCATTGGGTGAGGATGAATTTCCTTTTCAGGCGCGAGTAACAAGGATATCAATATATCTTGGGCTGACTTATCCGGCGATTGGCGGTGCGTTTGAAACGTTGCGAGGCCATGTGGTACTCAAAAGATTGGCAGAAGCATCCTACAGAAAGAGAGGCGCAGATGACTTCGGTTGAACGCTATCGGGTAGCAAAGTTGGTGCGCGACAACACGGTTTGGCCCTTCCTACCGTGCAAGAACTAGACAGGTTACGCAACCGGCCATATCGCACTCCCGACACACGGATGGAGGCCTTTGACTACGAGGTGGCCGTGTGCTGCTTCTGCGGTCCCCATGAAAAGGAAGTGATGCATTCCGACAGCGGCTACCACATAGTCCGTTGTACGGGGTGCGGTTTAGTGTACACAACCCCCCGCATCGTGGCGGGTCAGCTGGAAGCGTTGTACCAGGACGCGTACTGGCGCAGCCCTTCGCCCAAGCATTGCGGCTACGCCCACTATATCGGAGATGAGGCTTGCTGGTTCGCCACCTACCGCCGCCGCTTTCAGCACATTGCCGCACGGATGTCTCCCGGCTTGGCCCTGGACGTGGGGTGTGCGGCTGGCTTCTGGACCTGTGTATTGCGGGAAGCCGGCTGGGAGGCCTACGGGGTGGATATCTCAGCCCCAATGATTGAGTATGCCCGGCGGACTTTTTCTCAAGACGCCTACTATTGCGGCTGTCTAAGAGACCAGGGATTTGCGAGCGAACAGTTCGATCTGGTGACGCTGTGGGATGTAATTGAACACGTGAGGGATCCTCACCGCCTGTTGCGCGAGGTCAATCGAGTGCTTCGTCCCGGCGGTTTACTCGTAATGGAGACCCAAAACGTGGATTCATTGTCAGCCAGATGGCTGGGAAAACGGTGGCACCATTTCAAGCATATAGAGCATTTATATCATTTTTCGGTTTCTACCTTAGGGAAGTTGCTTGACCAGACAGGTTTTTCGGTGGAGGAGTTTACCCGCCGGCATGCCGGGAAACATGTGACGCTCGCATTCATCGCCGAACGCAGCGGAAGGGTTCATCCGTGGTTGGAGAAAGGGTTAGGGTTTCTCAAGCACAACCGGGCGAGCTTATACGTAAACCCTTTGGACGAGATTATAGTGATTGCGTGGAAACAGTGAGGGCGGCCTGGGAGAGAATGGAAGGCATCCCCAGGGGGTGGATTTATTTGTACGAGCGTTTTCAGGGCAAAGCAAACCCAATCGAAAGATCCACA
>JAWOFY010000147.1:0-3148 GCA_046497285.1 Candidatus Hydrogenedentota bacterium | reverse complement strand
CCGGCCGTCTCGAAGAGGCACGCGGACGGGTCCAGCGGCCGGCCGCCAGCGCCTGGACCTCCGCCGCCCGGACGCGCACGTAGCCGTACACGCCCGCGCCCATGACGGCAGAAACGCCGTGGGTGAATCCTTCTGTTCCCATCATTAAGCCGCACGGCACAACGAAGCTGGACGAGAACGGCGATCCCATCACCGTGGAAATTCCCGACTCAGACTCCGGCATCTTCCCGCGCGGCTCAGCCAAGGCCCAAGTCAACATCTGGTGCTGGCCCATTGGGTCCGGCGAGTTTTATGGCTATCGCACGGATGGCGACATGCCCGATGAGGTCCGCGCCGCCGTCACGCCTAAGCGCAATGCCGACAACGACATCGGCGAGTGGAACAAGTTCGAGATCCGCGTCGTGGACAACGTCGTGACCGTGCATCTCAATGGCTATGAAGTCATCGACGAAGCCGAACTGCCGGCCCTCCCCGAAAGCGGTCCCATTGGCATTCAGCACCACGGCCACATGGAAGATGGCGAATGGCAGAGCAGCCCCGCGCTCATCCAGTGCCGGAACATTTTCATCAAGGAACTGGACTAACCAACTCCAAGTAAGCCAGACCAATACAAGGCCGGAGGCGCTCCCGCGAAGGAGGCCTCCGGCCTTGTTCAATCCCCCCCTACCTCGTCAACTGGTTCTCGACAGGCTCCACGCCTTCCTTGTGCCGTTCCACCATCTCCTCAATCTCCGCGATGATTTCGGGGTGCTCGTCCCCCATGTCTTCCCGTTCCGGGGGATCGATATCGAGGTTGTACAGCAAGGGGCGATCGTGCTCTTCGCGCGGCTCTCCGCCGCCATACGCGCCCTGGGTGATGAAGTGGGCCTTGTACGGACCCTTGCGGGCGGCGTAAATCTGTTCGCCCCGGTAGTAGATGAAGCTGTCGCGCGGACTGGAGCCTTCTCCGAGCAGCACCGGGGATAAATCGTACCCGTCGTACACGCGGTCATCGGGCAGCGAGACGCCCGCCAGCGCGGCGAACGTCGGCAACATGTCCATGGCCGCGCCCATCTCCATGACGGTGCCCGGCTCGATGGTCCCCGGCCACCAGAACACCGTGGGGACGCGCACGCCGCCCTCCCACGTCGTGCCCTTGCCGCCCCGCAACGGGCCCGGCAAACCGGCGTGCAGCATGTACGCGCGGAGAAGATTCCACGGGCCGTTGTCCGAGGTGAACAAGACCAACGTGTTCTCCGCCAGATCAAGCTCCTCCAGCGTCTCCATCACTTGTCCCACGGACCAATCGATCTCCTCGATCACATCGCCGTAGCGCCCGGCGCGGGATACGTCCTCGAACTCCTCGGAGCGGAACAGCGGCACGTGCGGCATGTTGTGCGCGAGATACACGAAAAAGGGTTCGTCCTGGTGCTCTCGGATGAAATCGACCGTCTCCTCGGTGAACCGCTTCGTGATGGTCGTCTGGTCGGCCGGCCGTTCGACGATCTCCTCATCGCGCATTAACGGCACTTGGAAGTACTCGCTTTCTGGTTCGAGCACCGCTTCCCGGTGATTCATTCCCTCCGGCGGATTCGCATCCATGTCGTTGGAATAGGGGATGCCGTAGTAATAATCGAAGCCGTGCTGCGTGGGCAGGAAGTCCGGGAGATGCCCGAGATGCCATTTGCCGATGCACGCCGTGGCGTAATCCGCTTCTTTCAGCGCGCCCGCGATGGTCAGCTCCGATTGCGGCAATCCCCCGTTCGAGTTCGGGAACAGCACGCGCCGGTCATCCGAGCACATGCCGCTCCGAATCGGGTAGCGCCCCGTCATCAAGGCGGCCCGGCTCGGCGTGCACACCGACGCCCCCACGTAAAAGCTCGTCCACTTCTGGCCTTCCCAAATCATCCGGTCCAGATTGGGCGTGCGAATGGTGGGATGGCCAAACGCCCCGATATCCCCCCAGCCAAAATCGTCGTTGAAGATCACCACGATGTTGGGGGGCCGGCCGTTCGCGTCCTGGGCCCGGACCTCGTTCCCCGTGGCGGTCTTCAACGCCACACCTGCGGCCCCCGCCGCGGCTACCTTCAGAAAGTCTCTCCGCGAACCCGTGAATGCCATGTGATTAACTCCCCTGCTCTGTTATGGTTTGTGTAAGCCTTAACGGTCTATGGAGCACGTCCTCCAACTCGCTCCCCAGCATAGAGCGTGATTCGGCGAAGTTCAACAAAGCTTCAGCTAGCTGTTGACTCGGGCCTATGCCTGTAAAAAGGGCGTTAGTTATGGGTGGCGGCTTCCAGCCTCCGGCGGCCGCCAGGGACCAAAGTAATCCCGCAATTCCTCGTCGTCGTATTCGTGCTGCCAACGCAGGCGCGGTTTGTCCCTGAACCCTCGCCGATCGCCTTCGTCCAGTACGTTGCGGTCCTCATCAGACAACGTCTTGTCTTGTTCGAGCGTCTCTTGCCGGCTTTCGGTCAGAGCGGGCTCTTCCTCAAGAGCCACCATCACCAACGGCATGGCGTTCATCACAAACATTACGATGGGCTGGTTTCCGTGCATGCGCGCCAGCGCGCCGGACCACCGGGCCGGATGCGCCGATACGATGTTATACGCGTAGCCGAACCCTGAGGGAGCTTGCAACCAATCGTCCAAGTATTCTTGGGCGCCTTCATGGCCATGGGCGGCGGCGAAGGCGATTACCTTGGCGTTGTTGATCATGCGCACGGCGTCCCTGTCGAGCAGGTCATCGGCCATGCGGATGAGCGCGTCCCGTAGCTCTGGATCTTCCGTCACATAGTAGTACTCCAGCAGACCGTGCATGGCGCCGAATGTGTGGAAAAACATGCCGGCGTGATTCACCTCGCGCTCGGCGTCGACGACTTCAACCTCACCGTTGGAGAAGCGGATATCCGCCGAGGCCGCGATGCCCTCGGGCACGATAAGGCCATGGACATAATCGCGCATCATTTCCCCGGCTTGCGCGCCGCCGGTCATTTCCCAGTAGGTGAACAGCCCATAGAGGCGCGCGCTGTGATCGGCGTGGCGGTTAACGCCCCCCTGGGTATACGATTCCTCCGCTAAGCGCCGTATGACGTCCCGGCTGCGCGTCTCGCCAGTGAGATAATGATGGAAGCGAAGCTCGGACACAATGGTCTGGCGCTCTTCATGG
>JAWOFY010000083.1:0-6113 GCA_046497285.1 Candidatus Hydrogenedentota bacterium | reverse complement strand
ATCTCGCTGAGAATCGCTGTATGGTGCTCAAACTACTCGGTCTTTTAATTGGTTTCGGCGACAAGGCGGACTGTTTCTTCACTTCTACAAGCCAGCCACCGCTAGTACGGCGCGAACATAGGCCAGCGCCACCGCCTGGGGGGCTACTTCACCGAATGTTTCCTGTTAAGTCAAGGGTAAGACTTCGATCATCCCGCATGGTGTCCACCATTTGTATGTGATTTTCCCGCGCGTCGATGGAGCTAATCCGGAAACGATCCTCAACCGTATCGCCAGCGCGAACCGTAACCTCCCGGTCGTCTTGATAGGGATGGAGTAAGCTCAAGCGGGCCTCCGCCTCGCCCGAGGACTCCTCGATATCCTTGAGGAGCATATTATACGCCCATCGTTCCTCGTTGACCAGATCACGCAGCCTTCTCATCGGATCGCCTGAATCGACGGAATAGGCCTGATTCGCGAGGGCGCCCGCCTGTTGTAAATGGCTTTGCTCCCACGGCTCGCTATTAAGGAGCCCTTGCACCTCCTCGGTCACCAGCGCCCGAGCTTCATCCAATTGCGCCCGGTGAGCGGGTGTGCTCTCATGTCGCACCGCTTCAGCGGCCGCCTCAAGTATCTCCACGGGAGGCGCTCCGTGCTGCATCAGTCCCGGCGCCTGACTTTGAAACGTATCCCGAGGGGGCTGCTCTTCCCGATACTCGCGAACCATCGCCCCCACTTGCAAGCCTCCAAGATAGAGCACGAGCAATCCGGCGACAAACGCGCCAACGTAGGCCAACTTGCGCTTCCATGCCTCGCCGGGCGCGCGCTCCGCCACTGGGGGAGCCGCCGGCGCGTAATAAGAAGCGGCCGAGGCCATCGCCTTGCTTTGCTCATCAAGGGGAGGCAAGTCACCCCCTCCCGCGTTCTGTTGGGAGGGTGGGCCGGCCATTTCCTCCCGAAAACTCTCCAGCGCGTTTAAAACATCGCTCGAAGGAGCATAGTCGCGAGGACGCTCTCCTCCGAGATCTTCAATGGTGAGTTTGCGCGTTTCCTGTCGAGGCCGCTCCACGGTCTCGCCGCAAAACCGGCATTTGACAGCCAGTACGCTAATTTCCATCCGGCAGCTCTGGCAGAGCCGCGTTTTCTCGTCTCTGGGTTGTTCGGCTTGATCACTCATTGGCCGTTGCTCCTCAAAACCCAAATCCCGCCGCTCGGCTGCCTCATGCCCAAAGGGCTTCTATGGGACCACCAGAAATGATGACGGACAGCCTCGGGACTCAACCTTTCATCCGGCCTTGACGCCAGTAACCGGACTTGTGGCGCACTGCCTTGCCGAATGTTAGCTCATATGGCGTGGTGATGCAACCTTTCGGTTCACCCCTCAAACGCGGGGTTACGTTGGGCGGGGTTCCTGAAACGGGAGCCCAAGACAGCGGTGAAAGGAGGGATATCAATGCAGAAGGGGCCTGCTGAACGTTAACCTGGCGCAGCGGAGGCCGGGATATTGTTCATACGCCCGTATTGGCGCCGACACTCGCGACCTCGTCAAAAAGAAAATAGGTTTGCGGCTTTGCGTTTTTCAGGCGGGGAGTGCTAGCCTATACATAGTGGCCGACAGGCGGCCAACCCCAATACACACGCCCAAATGATAGGGACAGCCTTCTTCACTTCCGTTTGCTTCCCAGCGTCACCATGCCATTAGCGGCGTTCAGGGGATTCGGAAGACAAAACAGGGAAGCATACTATATGGTGGCCACGCCATGAATGAACTCGACCTAATCGAGTTAATCCTCCACGAAACTTCCGCGTACGTGAAGGCTAAGTACGCCGGCCGTACGCGCCTGGAAGTCCAAGAGAAGAATGGGGCCAATGACCTCCTCACCGAAGTTGATGTAGCCGTTCAAAACCAAATTGTTAATCGCATCAGGAACTCATTCCCCACGGACGCGGTGATAGCAGAGGAGGAGGGGCTAGACCAACATCCGGCTGCTCCGCCGCCCCGCTGTTGGGTAGTGGATCCCATTGATGGCACCCAGAATTTCCTTCGCGGCCTCTTTCCGGCATTCGCCATCTCCATCGCTTTTGTGCGGGAGGGCGAGATTTCCGCAGCGGGCATCGCCATGCCTATAAGTCAAGACTCGTATCTCGCCGAGCGCAACTGCGGCGCCACGCGCAACACTCAGCCGCTTCAGGTCTCCTCCCGCGGCGATCTTGGCCGGGCCCGGGTGGAAGTCGATTTTTCGGTTCCCGAGGACCGCGAGGCTACGCTCGAATCCCTGGGCCAGGTTATCCGCGCGGCTGGGCAGCTTCGTTGTTGGGGGGCCGCGACCGTCGCCTTGTGCGCGGTCGCCGCGGCCGAGGCGGAGGCGTACGTGCATGTGGGGTTGCGGCCGTGGGATTATGCGGCCGGTCAACTCATTGTCGAGGAAGCTGGCGGAACGAGCAGCCGGCTAGACGGGTCCCCCCTTGGGGTGTTCGATGACAAGCAGGGCCTCTTGGTTTCGAATGGCGGCGTACACAACGCCCTGCTGACCCACCTCTCTGGGGCGAACGAACTCCTTCGCGCTCCGGAACCGGAATAGGATCGTATCGCCAATCGCCGGATAAGTCAGCCCAAGATATCTTGATGTCTTTGTTACTCGCGCCTGAAAAGGAAATTCATCCTCACCCATTGGGTGAGAACGTACCGCCGGCGTCTCGCCGGCATTTATGAGCCGCCTGGAAGGCGGCGACACGGTTCTTGCGAATCCTTATCCGGCGATTGGGGCGTGTGCGAGCATTTGCGGCCCTCATGGGAATCTTGCTATACTTTGGCAGGATTTGGAGCCTCTCTTTGGAACATGGGAGCGGCGGCTGACATCCTGTGACGCGCCGGGTTGGCTTCATTGGAATCGCCAATCGGGGCGGGCAGGTTCGTTATTTTTACGCGCCAGAGGGCATTACCCCGAAACAGAAGGATAGCTCATCGTGAAACTTACCAAGAATTTCATCCTAGGACTACTCACGCTTTCCATCGTCTTCTATATCGCAGCGACGGGGCTCAGCTTCGCTCAGGACTCCGCACCGGCGGAACAGTATAAGATCGCCGTTGTGGACCGGAAAGCGGTGTACGACGCCTATGAGAAGCAACAAGACCAAATGGAGCAACTGGATCAACTCGTGCGTCAACGCGAGCAGGAAATTGACCAGATGCTTAGCGACGTGCAGGAACGGCAAGACCAATTCGAGCAACAGCAGGCCGATATGTCGGAGACGGAAGCCCTGACCCAGCGCGATGATATTGAGCGGGAACTCCGCCAGATTCAGCGTCAGCACGAGGAATGGGACAGCGAGATTAACCGCCAGGCCAACCGGCTTATTAGCCGGCTTCAAGCCGAAATCAATGAAGTGGTGCAGCAAATCGGCGTTGAAGAGAATTACCACCTCATTCTGGATGCAGACCCCAACATTGGCGGCGTCTTGTACCACAGCTCGCCCCTGAACATGACCAGCCGGGTTATCGAACGCGTCAATAGCGAATACCAAGCCGAAAGCTAAAGGCTAAACGCCGGCGTTCCTCTTAAGCTAGAGGAACGCTACATTTCGAGCCGTGTGAAGAGGCAAAGCCTGAGTGCAGCTCACTATGCGTAGTCAGCCGCTTGCCTCTTTCACATGCTGCAGTGGGAGCGCCAGAATCAGGGAGAGGGATGTAGCGTGAACCGGAACCTCCGGGAACGCCGGGGTCCCTGGATTTTTCTTTGCCAACAATGAAGACATCCGTCGCTGAAATCGCCGACTTGGTCGGCGGCAAGGTCATTGGGGACAAGACCATTTCCATCACCGGCCTAAGCGGTATCCGGCAGGCGAGCCGGGGGGATTTGACGTTCGTGTCCAACGACCGTTATCGCCCTTACGTAAAGGAAACGAAGGCCTCCGCCGTATTGGCGCCGCTGGACATCAAGGAGGCGCCGGCGCCGGTCTCGCTTATTCAGGTAACCAATCCTTATGACGCTTTTTTGCGCGTCCTTCAGCGATTCCAGCCCTCGCCGCTTCGCCACCCGACAGGCATACACCCCACGGCGGTGCTTGACGAAAGCGTCGAACTCGGAGCCAACGTGGCCATCGATAGCCACGTGCGCGTCGCCAGCGGTTGCGTCATAGGCGCCAACACCGTGCTCTATTCGGGCGCGTACGTGGGACGGGGATCGGTGATAGGGCCGGATGTCGTGGTTCATCCCAACGCAACCATTCGCGAGGAGGTTCGCATAGGCGCGCGGTGTATCATTCATTCGGGTGCGATCATCGGCGCCGATGGATTCGGATTCACGTCCGATCAGGAAGGACACACGAAGATTCCCCAAGTGGGAGGTGTTGTGTTGGGTGACGATGTGGAGATTGGCGCGAATTCGGCCGTCGATCGGGCGACTTTCGGCCAAACCGTCATCGGCAACGGAACCAAGATTGACAATCTCGTCCAGATTGGTCACAATGTCCAAATTGGCGAGCATTGTGTGATATCCGGCAACGCAGGCATCGCGGGAAGCACCATCCTGGGCCGGTTTGTTACGGTGGCGGCGGGAGCCGGCATCGCGGGCCACATAGAAATCGGCGACGGCGTCACCGTCGGGGGGTTCGCCGGCGTCACCAAGTCAGTACCCGCGGGAAAAACGGTTAGCGGATTTCCCGCTGTGGATCACCTTGTGGAACGGCGTCAGAAGGCCGGGATTCGGCAGGTCCCGGACGCGCTGAAACGGATCCGTGAGCTGGAACAACGGATCCACGAACTGGAAGAACGGATCAATGGAACGTCAGAAAACAATCACTAAGGAAGCCTCGTTCTCTGGAGTAGGCCTCCACACTGGAAACCTAACCACCCTCACGTTCAAGCCGGCCCCTGAGAACAGCGGGGTCACGTTTTTCCGTTCGGATTTACCGGAAAAACCCGCAATCAAAGCCGATATTGACCACGTCGTCGACGTGTCTCGCGGCACGACCATCGGGTTAAACGGCGTGAAAGTCCACACGGTAGAACACGTTCTCGCCGCCGTGGCGGGTCTGGCCATAGACAATGTCAACATCGAGATGGACGCCAACGAGATCCCCGTGGGCGACGGGAGCGCTCTGCCGTTCATGAACACCCTAAAAGCCGCGGGCATTACCGAACAGGAAGCCGAACGCAAATACATCGAGCTGGACGCCCCCATATTCTACAAACAAGACGATGTCACCTTGAGCGTGCTGCCCGCCGAGGATCTCCGTTTAACCATGACCATATCCTACGACCATCCGGCCGTGGGCACGCAGTATGCCTCGTATAGCCTTACACCCGAAGTCTTCGGACGCGATATCGCCCCCGCCCGCACCTTCTGTTTTCTGCGCGAGGTCCGCATGCTCCAGGAGCAGGGCCTTATCCAAGGCGGGAGCCTGGAGAACGCAGTCGTCATCGGGGATGACGGCATCCTGAACGAGGATTTGCGGTATCCCGACGAGTTCGTCCGGCACAAGATCCTGGACCTCTTGGGAGACATTTATCTGCTTGGGCGTCCGGTGCGGGGTCATATCGTCGGTGTAAAATCCGGCCACGCCATGCACGTCCAGTTCTCCCAACAGATTAAGAAGCAACTGATGAACGGCAGCAACAAGAACAACGATTCGGCCGCTGGCCCGAAGACGCCGGCCCTTGACGTCAACGCAATCATGAAGGTCTTGCCTCACCGCTATCCCTTTTTGCTGGTGGACCGGATCATCGAGTTCGAGCCCTTTGAGCACGCCACGGGCATCAAGAATGTCACCGTCAACGAACCCTTTTTCCAGGGACATTGGCCGGAAATGCCGGTCATGCCCGGGGTGCTTATCATTGAGGTAATGGCTCAAGTGAGTTCGGTCTTGGTCTTCGGCGATGGCAAAACAGAAACGGCGCAACCGGGCAAGGTAGCCTATTTCATGGGGATTGAAAAGGCCCGCTTCCGCCGGACCGTGGCCCCCGGAGACCAGATCGTGGTCAAGGTCGAGATGCTGCGCCATCGCCGGAACGCCTGCAAAGTGCGGGCTGTCGCCAAGGTTGACGACCGGCCAGAAGAGTGGCAACGGTGTCGTTAAGCAAAACCAGTTGTTTTTCGGGTGTTCCCATCGCTTCCAACATGCTTTTCCCAATC
>JAWOFY010000067.1:0-3316 GCA_046497285.1 Candidatus Hydrogenedentota bacterium | reverse complement strand
CATTATTAGCCAAGTGGGGCGACTTTCAATCGGGCTATGGCCATGACTATCCGCGACGATCCCGCAGCCATCGTTCGCCCCCTCGCGCCATTCCCGCCGGCCTACCCGTATAGTGACCAGCTATCCCGATACTCGTAGCCGAGGGCGTCGTGGGCGGCGTCGTGGTTGGGGATGCGGCCGGTCGCGGGATCGTATTCGAGCGTTTCGCCGGGAAAGCGTGTCGCGACATCGCCGAGCATGAGGAACTCGTTGAACGGCGCGGCGTAGTCGAAGTTCGCCAACGGCTGCGGGCCGCCTCGGCAGGCGTTTACCCATTCGTGGTAGTGCCCGGGCGATGTGGGGAGCTCCGTTGGCTGGTCTTGGGGCGTATCCGCGAATCTGTCGGACGGTAGCAGCGTGAGGCTGGTGTTGTGGCTATTGCTGAGGATGGCTCCTTCCGCGCCTGCGATGAGCACGCCGGCGAAGTCGAGCGCCTCGTCGATCTGCTCGCTGCTGGCCCCGTAATCGCGCATGAGGCTATCCAGGGTCTCCCGCGAGTCAGAGGGCAGCTCCGGCCCGTGATGCCAATGGACATTGACGGGGGGCATATCGCCTCGGGCGGGCACGCGCCAGCGGATCTTTTCCCACTCCGGGAAGGAGAGATGGTTCACTTCGGAGCATTCGGCCTCCACTTGGATGCGGTTGTCAGTGGCCTCATCCCAGAGGCTTCGGATGTTCAGGCCCATGAAGGGAAGGTTCGCGGTGTGGGGCCCGAAGTTGCCGAGTTGGCCGGCGGAGGTGTCCCGCCACTCGGTGCGGGCGATCCAGCGGGGGTGATACTCCCGGTATTCCACGGGACCGAGCCAAAGATTCCACGCCAGTTCTTCGGGGATTTCGTGTCCGTTTTGCGGCGGGGTCTGATGATTCGCCCCGCCCCGCACAAACCAGATGTGAACGTCTTCGACAGGGCCGATGGCTCCTTGCCGGATGAGTTCCACGCCCCGGCGAAAAGCGGGCGTCTGCGTGCCTTGGGTACCCAAGGAGGTGACCACGCCGTGCTCCCGGGCCAATTCGCGCAATGCGCGGGCTTCTTCCACGGTAAGGGTCAACGGCTTCTCGCAGAACACATGTTTGCCGGCGCGGATGGCGGCGGCGGAGATGACGGCGTGGGAATGATCGGGCGTCGCGATGACGGCGGCGTCAAAGCGATCCCCTTCCTCCTCCAACATCTTGCGGTAATCCGTGTACAGGGGCGGCTTGTCCTGAAGTAAGCGTTCGTAGCGTTCGGCGTGACGGCGCTGCCCTTCATCGTCCGACTCGGCCAACTCTTGGGCGCGTTCCCGCCAGGTTTCAACGCCGGCTTCAACCTTCCGCTCGTCCACATCGCACAAGGCCGTCACCTCTAGGTTGTCGTAGAGATGGAGCGAGGGCATGAAGTGGGCGGCCACGGCATAGCCGCCGACGCCAACAAGGGCAACCCTCAACGGCTCCACTTCATTATCCTCCTCGGCCGCGGCGATGCGCGCCACATACGGCGTCATCAATCCAGCAGCGCCGCCGAGGGCGCCGGCGAGAAAGGTCCGGCGCGTGAATTTGATACGTTCGTTGTTCGTATACATAAGCGGCTCCTTTCGGAGGCGGTTCCTTTGCGTCAAAGGGACCACCCCTCCCGATACTCGTAGCTCACATGCTGGTTCGCGTCGTCGTGGTTGATGATCTCTCCCGTTGCGGGGTCGAAGCGCAGCGTCTGTTCCGGGTAGCGGGTGGCGATGTTGCCGACCATGAGGAGCTGGCTCAGGGCGGTAGCATAGCCGAAGTGCGCCCACGGCTGTTCGCCGCCCCGGCATGCGTGTAGCCAATCGTTGTAATGCCCCTGCGAAGCGGGAAGCTCTTCCGGCGCGTCCAGGGGCATGTCTGCGAATTTCTCCTTCGGCAACAGGACACAGTTGACGTTGTGGTCATCGCTCGCCACGGCTCCCTCGCTGCCGATGACAAGCGCGCCCGCGTAACCGATCAGCTTCTCACGCTCGTCTGCGCTCGTTACCCCATGCTCGCGGAACAGCTCATGCAGCTTGTCGCGCGACGGTTCGGGGAAGCCGGGTCCGTGATGCCACGTCAGCCGGACAGGCGGCGCCTCGCCCCGCGAGGGAATGCGCCAACGGATGATCTCCCACTCCGGGAAGGACAGGTCGTTGGCGCCCGAACATTCGGCTTCGGCCTCGATCGGTTCGCCATGCCCGTCCTCCCACAAGGTGTGCATATTCAGCGCCATGAACGGCAGGTTGGCTGCATGGGGCCCGAAGGTTCCGATGCCGCCGTTGGAAAAGTCGCGCCATTCGGCATAGTTCATCCATTCGGGGTGGTAGTCCCGGGCGGCGGCGGGTCCCAGCCAAAGGTTCCAGTGCAAACCGGCGGGTACGTCGTGGCCATTGGAGGGCGGTTGCTCGCGAGCCGCACCGCCCCGGTCAAACCAAACGTGCGCCTCCCTGACTTCGCCGATGAGGCCATCCCGAATCACCTCCACCGCCCGGCGGAATTGTCCGCTGGCGTTGCCGGGATTGCGGATCGAAGTGGCGACTTGGTGTTGCTCCGCCAATTCGGCCAGCTTCCGGGATTCGTGGATGGTCAGCCCCAGCGGCCGCTCACAGAAGACATGTTTTCCCGCTCGGATGGCGGGTCCGGCAATGGGACCGTGGAGGTGGTCAAAGGTTGAAACAATAACCCCGTCGAATTCGCCCCCCATCTGCTCCAACATCTCCCGGAAATCGGCAAACACCGGCGGTCCGGCCTCCATCAAGCGCTGATAGCGCGCCGCAGCTTCCCGCTCCGGGGGATCCCCGGAGTCCGGCCACTCTTCAGCGCGTTCGCGCCACATCTCAATCGTCTCCGACAACTCCCGTTGATCAGGATTGCACAGGGCGGCTACTTCCACGTTGTCGTGGACATGAAACGCGGAGGAGAAATGCGCGAACAGGTACATGTCGCCCACCAAAGCAAGGCGGATCGTCTTATCCGCGTCACGGGCGCGATCAGGCTGAGCCAGGGCCGGACTAAACAGCCTCCGCGCTCCAGATGGCGCCAAACAAGCAGCCGCGCTGGCCATTGTCCCCGCGAGGAAAGCGCGGCGGGTGGTCGGGGCGGTTTCCGGCAGAAAGCGATGTGTACGACCGTTCTTCATAACGTTCAGGCTCCTTTTTTCCTACTCTAGGGGCAGGGCAACCATGAGGGATTCTCTGTCCAATGATGAAGTACGCCCCTTGTCTACGGGGACATCGTGGGTCCCCGGCTGGGAGGGAGCCAGCTCTTCCAGGCGGGAAACCAGGTCATCGGCCTCCAG
>JAWOFY010000037.1:0-9548 GCA_046497285.1 Candidatus Hydrogenedentota bacterium | reverse complement strand
CTTCGAAGGGGGATCAAGGGGGATGTCAACCTCCCTCGGGTGGCCTATACATGCCGGCGAGACGCTGGCGATACGAGTTATTCCCGCTTCGAAGGGGGATCAAGGGGGATGTCCCTCCCTGGGTGTTGGCGTTCTACTCTTCCGTCGTCTCCGGGAGCGCCGATTGCGGGTGTTGGCGGGGCCAGGATTCGATGACGGCTTGCACCAGGGTCGCGAGCGGGATGGCGAAGAAGACGCCCCACATCCCCCAGTAGCCGCCGAAGACGAAGATCGCGGCGATCACGGCGATGGGGTGCATATTGACCACTTCGCTGAACAGCAGCGTCGCTAACAGGTTTCCGTCGAGGAACTGGATGAGCCCGTACACGATAAGCACATACAAGAATTCGCTTCCCCACCCCCATTGGAAATACGCCACAAAGGCGATGGGAATGGTGAGGACGGCGGCGCCGATGTAGGGCACGATCACCGAGAGGCCCACGCCGAAGGAGAGCAGCATGGCGTAGTTCATCCCGAACATGCTTAACACGATGAAGGTGATGGACCATACGATGACGATCTCGGCGCATTTGCCGCGCACGTAGCGGCCGATCTTGTAGTTGACCTGTTCCCAGACCTCCGTGGCGAGCCCCCGTTCCTTCGGCATGAAGCGCAGGAACCAGTTCAGGATGAGGTCCTTGTCCTTGAGCATGAAGAAGACGGAAAGGGGCACGATGATCGTGTACACCAGGAGGCTGACGAGATGAAACATGTACGCGATCGAGGTCGTCATCGCGCGCTGCCCCAAGGGCGTCACCTGGCCGCGGATGGCGCTTATGATCTCGCGGACGAATTCCTCGGACACGATTTGCGGGTAGCGTTCGGGAAGCTCGAGAAGCATCTGCTGTCCTTGCGAGATCATGCCGGGCAGTTCGCGAACGAGCTGAATGACCTGCCGCGTAAGCATGGGGATGAGCCCGAGCAACACCAGCACAAGCACCGTCAAGAAGACAAAGAACACGATGAACACGGCCGGAAAACGAGGGATGCCCAATCGCCCCATATACCCGACGATGCCTTCCAAAAGGTAGGCGATCACCAAGCTGACCAGGAGCGGGGCCAGAACCCGGCCAAAGAAGTACACGGCCAGGAACCCGAACAGGAGCAGCAAGGCGAGGATGACGACTTGCGGGTTTGTCAGATGGCGATGATACCATGCTCGGACAATTTCAACCATTCCACCCGTCCTTTTGTCCCGCCTCGCGTTTCATGCTTGTAAAAGCCTCTTCGCCCCGAGCGTCTCGGCCCATAGGGCTGCTCCTCCCGGGCCGCCCCCATTTCCACAGCACCATTACAAGCTGGAATTCAGGCCGGAAGCCCAACAGCGGCGGCGGGAAGATTTCGTTCCAAACCTGTACAAGAATGCTAGCACGCCTCGACCAGGGAATCAAAAAACGATCCTCCCCGGCTGGAAGGAAGCGCCGGAGATTTTCAGGAAATTTCGGACACCTTTTTCAAGTAGCGGGCGGGGTTGCCCACCCAGAGTTCGCCCGGCGGCACATCCTTGGTGACCACGCTGCCCGCGCCGATCATCGCGCCGTCGCCAATGGTCACGCCGCACAGGATCGTGGCGCTGCTGCCTATGGACACGCGGTTGCCGACGCGCGTGGGGATAACTTCCCAATCGGCCTCGGTTTGCATCGCGCCTTCCGGGTTGACGGCGGCCGGGTATTTGTCGTTGATAAACGTCACATTGTGCGCGACCATGCAGCCATCGCCAATGGCGACCCCTTCGCAAACAAAGGTATGACTCGATATCTTGCAATCGGCGCCGATGGTTACCCCTTTTTGAATCTCCACGAAAGACCCCACCTTGGTCCGGTCGCCGATGCGGCAGCCGTAGGCGTTGATGAAACAGCTCAGTTTCACGTCCGCGCCGAGTTCCACGTCCGGCGCAATGCGGTTATAATCCTCCACGAAACGCTTTTCCTTAAATTGGGGGTTGGGGGCTCACGGTTAGCGCGGGATTCAGAGCATACGGTCTCGGCTTCCCGATCCTAATATAACGGGATGCGGAAATGGGTTTTGTCCGCTGTTTCATTGTGGAGTACACATATGCCTATGGTCCGAAGGTCAAGAGCGACTTTGACTCTTGGATCATCGGCGATTTGGCGCCAAGCGCTCCGCATACCGTCCGACCACGAAATATCATCAAACACAAATAGGGAAAACTCCGATGCATACTCCGCAATCATGTTAAAGTAATCGATTGTTGGTTGTTCCGCATGATGGCCATCCACAAACGCATAATCAATGGGGGCGTGTGTGTTCAGCACATCAGGAAGCGTGTCCACAAAGCGGCCACATACAACCTCGACATTATCAAGACCCAATTCCGCGAGATTCGATCTGGAATACTCCGCCAGCGATTCGGAACCCTCCAAAGTAACTAGTTTTCCCGCCTTATTTAGTTTAAGAGCTGCTCCATGATACGCAGCGGAGATCCCTAAACAGGTCCCCAATTCCAAGCAAGTATTCGGCTGGAATTCCCGAATCAGCCGAAAAAGTAGCAAGGCCCAGAACTTTTCTTTGCTGGCCCGATTTTGAAATCGGACTTCCTTCACGATTTTGGCGCCTTTACGCATATCACCTTCCGTGAGGGTACTATCAGCGCTTCTTGCTCCAAAATCTTCCAAGTATATCTTTTCGCGACAACGGGCCAAGCTTCGCCGAATGGCTTCAATACTGGTTATCCATTTCTGTTCGTCCGGCGTTGCCGCTGCCGCGAACGCGCCTTCCAACACATCGGCTAACTTGCCACAAAGCGCATTCTGTTGCCTCAACTCGGGAAGCCGGCGTCGTCCGACCCTTATCTGGAAAGCGCGAACAAAGCGGCGTGCGGTGTGTTTTGCTAAATACACGACCCAATATCCCTTCGCATGTATATCAAACCCAAATGAACCATGGCGCGCGCACATGACGTAAGCGCGTTGGCGCCGCGACGTGGCGTTTATCCCGTGTGAAGCGCGATCTGTTTTCCACCTTGTTTGAGCGAGTGATCCGTGGCTTCCAACAGTGACACAATCCGGAGCCCGGCCTGGCCGTCGTTGAAGGGCTGTTTTCCCTCCTCCAAGCACCGCATTAGATAGCCCACTTCGGCGCTTAGCGCCTCGGTGTTCGGCACGATGGGGGCCCGCATTTCGCCAATACGCGGGGTGGCCAACACGCGGTACATCCCCTCCTGCGTGGTTACCTCCATGCCCTTGTCGTAGATCTTGACCCGCTCGTCCATGTTGAGATCATCCCACACCAGCATCCTTTTCGAGCCGCCGATGATGGTCCGCCGAATTTTGACGGGGGAAAGCCAATTCAGATGGAAATGGGCCATGAGGTTGTTGTCGTAGAACACGCTGACGTACGCCATATCCTCAAGCCCCGTGCCGAAGTGGTCGCAGCCGTGGGCGCACACGCCGCGCGCGTTCGGCCCAATGAGGTGATCCATGATGGAGAAATCGTGCGGCGCCAGGTCCCAAATTACGTTGATATCATGCTGAAATATCCCAAGATTGATCCGCACCGAATCAAAGTAATAGGGGTCCCCCAGCTCATCGTTGTCAATGACTCCCCTCATCGTCTCCACTGCGCCAGTAAAGAGGAACGTGTGGTCCACCATGATCATCAAACCGCGCTCCGCCGCGATGTCCACCAGTTCCTTGGCCTGGTCCAAGTTCGAGGTCATCGGCTTCTCGACCCACACGTGCTTGCCGTTGAGCAACGCCGCCTTGGCGAAATCGTGATGCGTGAATACCGGCGTGGCGATGACCACCAGATCGATGTCCGTGGCCTGGGTGATCGCGGCGGGATCCTCAACCACCTCCACCGCGGGGAAGTTCTGCGCCACCAGTTTGCGGCGTTTGTCATTCATATCCGTCACACGGACCAAGACACACGCTTCATGCGCGTTCAGGTTACGCGCGAGGTTGGGCCCCCAATATCCGTAACCGATCAATCCTGCTCGTATCATGAGCGCCACACACTCCTTTTTTGAATAGCCGCGTTCCACCGCGCATTATATCCCCCTAGCCCCTCTCAAAGGGAGAAATGCCGCCCCCCCTTCCAGGCCACCCCTTTGCCGGCAAGATGCCGGCGTCACATGGCATATTCCCCCCATAAAAAAGGGTAGGGCGATGTTGTATCTCTCGCTTCGAATCTTCCCGGGGCTTCTGGACCCGATATCTCCCCTCTTCAGCAGCAGAGCTCAGGCGCCGGGATTGTACTGTCAAGCCGCTTGCTGCCGCAAATTCTCTTCCGCATCGCGCCGTCCGCCTGGAGCGAGGAGGGCGCCCGATTGGCGGATAAACGCCCGCTCTTGGTAGAGTTGGCGCCATGAAGACTAGCGAACTCGATTACACCTTACCTCGGGAGCTTATCGCGCAACGCCCCTGCGAAGAGCGCGACCGAGCGCGGTTGCTTGTGGTGGACCGCCCGACCGGCCGGTTCCATGACGATGTGTTTCATAATCTGCCCGCCTATCTGCGGCCGGCTGATTGCGCGGTGCTGAACGACACCCGCGTCATTCGCGCCCGGCTCCACGGCCGGAAACCCACCGGCGGCAAGGTGGAGGTGTTTCTCCTTCGGGAGATAGCGCCAGGCGAGTGGGACGCGTTGGTGCGGCCCTCGGCGCGGGTTCCGTCAGGCACGGAAATCACGCTGCCCGCCGAGCTCTCGTGCCGAGTGGACGAGCGCCTGCCCTCGGGGAGGCGCAGGGTCCGGTTCGGACGGGCCGATGTACTCGAGGCGCTCGAAAGGGCCGGGGAGATCCCCTTGCCGCCCTATATCGACCGCGACCAGCCCGACGCCTCGGACCTGCGGCGCTATCAGACGGTGTACGCCGAAAAGCCGGGGGCGGTGGCGGCGCCCACGGCAGGGCTGCATTTTACCGAACACGTCTTCGAGGCGTTGGCGGCCAAAGGCGTCCAGACAGCGCGGATCACCTTGCATGTGGGGTACGGCACCTTCCGGCCAATACAAAGCGAGGATCTGGCCGAACACGCGGTCGAGGCGGAGGACTTCGAGTTTCCCGAAGAAACCGCCGCCCAACTCAACGCCATCCGCGAACAAGCGGGGCGGATCCTCGCCGTCGGCACCACCACAACGCGTGTCCTGGAAACCTGTTGCCCCGAGGGCCGCTTTCGCGCCGGCAGCGGAGTGACGAACCATTATATCTATCCGCCCTACACGTTCCATGGCGTTGATTTGCTGCTGACCAACTTCCACTTGCCGCGATCGAGCCTGCTGGCGCTGGTATGCGCCTTTGGGGGGACGGAACTCATTTTAGAGGCTTATCGCCACGCCGTGGAGCAGCGCTATCGATTCTATTCGTATGGGGACGCCATGTTGGTCACGTAATCGGGTAGAATAGAGGTGACGGCGGTTGTGTAGAGGGTTTCTGAAAGCGTTCGCAGGCAGGTTTTGATATCTAATTATTCTGAGCGACTTGCATAAGTGAAGAGGAGGCCCGCTTTCTTGTCAAAATAGACCGCAATACTGACCATTTCGAGTACTATCCAGGGATTTGTGGTAAGGCTTCTCCGCTAAAAGAGGATTTCTGCAAGTCGCTGTCTTGGTGGGAACAGGGTTGCGAAACGCTGGCGGCCAGACCAGGAGTTGCTCACGTTTGCAAAATACATTGTCACACATGACAACAATGTGCCGCCTATTGTTTTGGTGTTAAGTAAAGAACTTTAGAGCAGAATGGCTTGCCCACTAGAGCTTTGAACGCCTGAAGCTGCTTCGGGAATAGAACTTGCTTTTTTATGTTTACTACAGGAGCCGCGTCGGTAACATCGAAGTGCGGAATGACAGCTCCGTAGGCCCTGCGAGAAAGGGTGTCCCCACAATGCTGAAAAGGAGGTGTTCTCAATGACATCAAGCATTACGGCAGCCGTCTTGGCCGTGGCGTTGGCTCCGGGCGTGATTCCGGCGGAGCCATGGACTTCCGCGGATGAGCAGCTCAACCTGTTCGAGATTTGGAACGAACGGTACGGCACGGATTACGTAAGCAATCTGGAGCTTGAGGAATACCGTCTAGACGATGCCCAACTATTCGCGGTGGGACGTGATGGCGGTTGGGTTGAAGCCGTGGCGCGTTTTCATGAGAGCGGCCACGAATCCGGATACTACACCCAGGCAGACGGCGAAATTGAGCAAGAGTTTCTATTCGATGTCACGGATTGGGGTATGCTTGAACCCGGCAAGTACCGGGAGACGCTGCCGCTTGAATTCTCCGTCGGTTTTTACGCTATGCCTCAAGATTTGTCGCACACATGGTTCAGCGAACCGGCGTTGCAGGCTGAACCACATACCGGCCAGCCCCAGCTAGCAGTGTATGAAGCGCCGGAATTTGGAAAGCTGTTGCTGGCTTGGGAAGCCAATCCCGTGGAAGGGAGCAACAAGGATTTCAACGACCTCGTCCTTGAATTGGACCATGGCCCCGGCGGCATGATCTTATTCGGAAGAGGAGGCCTCGGCGGGCTAATGTTCGCGGGTTTGGGCATTCACGCGATTGAACTCGTGACATCCAGCTCCGGTGGGGGAGGCCGCGGCTTCTTGGGGCTGCCTGTGGGGCCCAATCTTCCGATTGCGCCTCCGGGTTTCCCGGATCCTCCCTTTGGTCCGCCCAAGAGCCCGCCGTTGCCGCCCGAGCGGCCCGAGCGGCCGCTGGAGATCATTCCGGAGCCCGAAACAGTGGTCATTTTGCTTTTGGGCTTAGGGGCGTTGGCATTCCATGCGTATAGGCGGCGGGTCAACGCAAAATAGGACGTGTTTGGGCGCTTTGCATCAAGATTAGGAGAGTATGTCACTCGTTTCCGGCGCGCGCAAAGGCAGGGTAGTGGTCAGCGATCCAATCCTCGGCCATGTCGCGGAACTTCTTCGCTTCGTCCATTAGCTCCTGGGCCTCGGTTTCGCTGGCCACATTGGCCATGTCATAGTCCACGAGATTGCGCTTGCGCCGGCACGTGTCGAAATAGTCCGCAAGGCTGGCCACATGAGGTCCCATCGCGAGTTCAATAACTTCGAAGGTCATCTGATGATGGCCAATCCCGGCGACCCGGTAGCCCTCGCACGCAATAACCATCTTGGCAGTCTGGAGCACGGCGTTGTACGCTGTGGCGAAACGCCGGTCGGGAGAAAGTCCGGGCAAGGACGCATCGGCCAAGTCCCGCTCGACAAGGGCGCGCAGGTCATCCAACTCCCGGCGGCTCGTTTCGTGAGGCTTAACGCGCCGCTCTTTCAACAGCTTTTGCCAGCTCATCCTCGCTACCTTGCACGAAGACCTTGTCCCCTTTCAACACGGTGGTCACGAAATGGTTGCCTTGCTTTACTTTCTCCGCGAACTCCTCCCACGAGAAGACCACGGGATGTATCGCGCGAGAGAGGCGTTTCTCGGCCTGGCGTAAAGGCCGGGCCAGCGTGGCCAGCCGCACGCCGCCGACAATCATTAAATCCACATCGCTGGTGGCCTCCACTTCGCCCCGGGCCAGGGAACCATACACGAAGGCAAACATGATATCCTCATCGTACGGGGCAAGCATGGCGGCGATACAGGCCTCTACGCCGGCGGTCTTGAGAAACAGCCCCTCAAGCTCGGGCTTGTAAGGGCATTCGGGATGCGGCCGGTAGTAGACTCGGTTGCCATCACGGCGCCGCTCCAGAATGCCCGCCGCCGACAAGTTCGCCAGCTCGCGTTGCAGACTCGATGGCCGGAGCCCGAGATGGGCCGCCAAATCACTGAGGTACCACCAGCGGTCCGGTTCGAGCATCAACGTCTCGAGAATGCGGCGCCGCACATCGGGAAACAAGGCGGCGAGTGGTGACGGATCACGATTCATAGCGTATAGCATAGCGTAGATTGGCGTGCAATCCCAATAGACAACTTTCCCGCCATTGGTTTTGAGACCAAGCGTTTAAACGGAGAATCAACCATGTCTACCAAGCGGATCGTCGCGGTTCTAATGGCGCTCGGGCCCTTTTTGATTTTGACGCTGGTGGGATGTCCCCTTGATTCAGGGACGGTCAGGCCATGGACGCGCAACTATGGCGGCCAGGCGGATGACGCCGCTTTCGCCGTCGCCCAAACGGCCGATGGCGGATACATCCTCGCCGGGCGCACGGATTCCTTTGGCCCTGGGGAGAGCGCCGCGTATCTCGTCAAGGTCAATGCGCGCGGGTTCACGCAGTGGGAACACACATACGGGGGCGAGGGCGCGGACGAGGCGGCCGATGTCAAACAGACCAGCGATGGCGGCTATATCATCGTGGGAACCACCAACTCGTTCGGACCCGGCAATGATTCCGTCTACCTGGTCAAGACAGATGCCCAAGGCGGAATACAGTGGGAAAACACGTATGGCGGAGGTTTCGACGACCGCGCTTTCGCTGTTCAGGAAACCCGGGACGGCGGCTACATCTTCGCGGGTGTGACCGGTTCTTTCGTGGCTTCCCCTCGGATGTATGTGGGGAAGACCGATGCGGGGGGCGCGCTCGAGTGGCAAAACCACTATGGCGGGGCCGGCGGCGACCGCGCCTCGGCGGTTCAACAAACGAGGGACGGCGGTTTCATCATTGCGGGGCAGACCACCTCTTTTGGGCCCGGGGGCCGGTCCATGTATCTCGTGAAGACCGACTCCGCCGGGGCCCTCGAATGGGAAACCACCCATGGCGGAACGGGCGATGACCTCGCTAACTCGGTCCGGCAAACCGAAGACGGCGGCTACATCCTGGGTGGATGGACAGCATCCCACGGATCGAGCGACCGCGCCGCGCATTTCGTGAAAACAGATGCGGACGGCGCGCTCCAATGGGACACGTCCTTTTCAGGCGCCGGCAAAGCCAGCGCCAACTCCGTGCGGCAAACCGAAGACGGCGGCTATATCGCCGCGGGTTACACGGAAGAGCTGGACGAGCGGCGGCTGTCGTTGCATCTTTGGAAAACGGATGGCCATGGCGCGCTGCAATGGGAACGCATGCACGGCGGCCCCGGACTCCACGCATCGGCTTTCGACGTAGAGCAAACCGGCGACGGCGGCTACATCGCGGCGGGTTGGCTCTTCCAAGAAGAGAGCGAGGACACCTCGATGCTCGCCGTCAAGACCAATTCCCGGGGTAGAGCCCCGGCCCTCTAAGCAAAAGCTTGGCGTTCAAAAAGAACCGTTGCGTGCGATTAAGCTCAAGTTATTGGCGTAATCGGGCGATTTGACTCAGGGGAATGGGGATGGTATTGTCTGCCGATTGCGCCGCTTCCGCGTACGCGGCTCGGTGGATGGAGCGCGTCACCCCAGCCGCTTCAGCCCTGGGGGTTTTGTAGTGGTTGGGTCCTAAAGCCACGCACTACACTGCATATTGGGCAACAATAGCTTGACATACAAATTGTAGGCCGATATCATACCTTATTGCTGTTCTCTATGTTGCAGTGAACCGTCTTTACAATGGGGTAATGGGGAAGCACTTGCAGAAGGGAGACTATCGTCCTGTGAGTAAGCCATTTTGATACAGACTCAAAGTTTGCG
>JAWOFY010000470.1:0-6017 GCA_046497285.1 Candidatus Hydrogenedentota bacterium | reverse complement strand
CCCGGGTCCATATCCGGCTAGGGGACATCCGCGGCTGGTTGCCTTTCGACATTCGCGTGGGCGAGATTACGCTGAGCGATGAAGAAGGGGTGTGGCTCACAGCCGAGGACGCCGCCGTGCGCTGGCGTGGCTTGCCCTTGCTCGAAGGACGCATCCACGGTTCCGCGGTAACCGTCGGCCAGGTGACGTGGCATCGCATTCCGACGGAAGAAGATCCGGACTTGCCGGACCTTCCCGAACTGCCTGATCGTTGGCCCTCCGTTACGGTGGAGCGCATTGAAGCGCGTGAGGTCGTCTTGGAGGAAGCGGTGATGGGGCAACGCGCGGTCTTTACCGTTGAGGGCCACGTAGCGCCGCCGCCCGATCGGCACGGAGTGGGTGTGGATCTTTCGCTCACCCGCCTTGACGGCCCCCAAGAACGGGTCACCGTCTTGCTCGGCCTCTTGGGCGAACCCGGAGAACTCTCCTACGAGGTGAAAATTCCCCAAGCCGGACCGGGAAGCCTGCTCCTTCATTTGGCCCGCTTGCCAGCGGATACGGAGGCAAGCTTTCGCCTCTCGGGCGGGGGCGCGCTGCCCCATCTGGATAGTGTGGTCTCGCTCCATGCGGCCGAAGTCGGGGAGGCGGAGTTTGATGTCGCTTTGGGACTGCCCTACCCGATCACCTTTGGGGTTGATGGCGAGGTCACCCTCTTCCCCGACCGGCTGCCCGGGGGTGTCCATCACCTGACAGAAGAGCCCAGCGCGGTGACCGTGCAGGGCGCTTTTAAGCCCCGCGAGTCGCTGAGATTGGACAAGATCGCCGTGGAAGGCCAGCCAGCCCGTCTCGCGGCTTCTGGACGCCTGGATCTCGTTGATCACACTGCGGCGGCCGACATTGATTTCGAGAGCGAAGACATTGCGGTGTTCGGCGCCGTGGCGGGGATTCCGCTAGGAGGCGGCCTGTCAGGGGCCGGCCATGTGGAAGGCCCCTTGCTGCAACCTGAGGGGTGGCTGGAGGTGGCCGGCACAGACTTGCTTGTCGACGAACTCCAGGCGGATTCACTGGAAACGCGCGCGGAAGCCGCGAGTCTAAGTGAGATCGAGGGCGATTTCCCTGGCCTCGACGCAAATCTGCGGGGGAATGTCACGGGGCTGCGGAGCGCCGATCGCGCGGACTTCGAGCCCCTGGACCTCGAATGGGATGGCCATGCCACGGCGGAAACGCCCGAGCGTATTGACATCGCGCGTCTGGGTTTGAACGGTGGCGGCGTCCAGGCGGATCTCAGCGGCCATTTTGCGCCCGAGGATCTTGGCGGCGCCGTGGAAGCCAATCTTATCGTGGATGAAGTCGCGCGCCTTCCGCTTCCGTTTCTCCCGCCGGAACTCGGCGGCTATGTGGAGTTGCAGGTCTCGGGAGAAGGAAGCGGCCAAGCGCGGACCGCGAACGCCAACATAGAAGGCCACCTAGCCAATGCCCAAGGACTGCCCGAGCCTGCCCCGGCGCTCGTGGGTGACCGGTTGGACCTGCGTGTGGACGCGGCGCTGGACGAGAGCGGTGAGGTCACCCTTCGCGAGGCGATGGCCGAGGGAACGGGCGTCACAGCGACGGCGGAAGGCCGCCTAGGCTTGGACGGGCGTGATTTCGGCCTCACATGGGAAGCGCGCCTTCCCGAAATGGCCGCTCTCAGCGCCTTTGCCGGGCAGGACTTGGCCGGAGAACTTGATCTTACAGGCTCCGCGGAGGGGACTTTCGACGTTTTCCAGGCCACTATTGAAGGCGACGGCCGTAACCTGGCCCTGGACGAATTCTCGTTCGCTTCCGGCCGCGTCGAATTAGCCTTGGAACAATTGCCAGCCACGCCCCGGGGACGCGCCGCCGTGCGTCTAGGCGAGGGCGGGGAGGCCTATGAAGCAGAAGGCCGTCTCGCCATGACGGCGTCGGACATTTCGGTGGAAGATGTCTTGATCACGGCCCCCGGCGCCCGCATTACCGGCCATGGCCGGTACCGGTTCGAACCGCAACTGGCCTCCGGGCAGTTGGATGGCGCCGTCGAGGACCTTGAACCCGTAACAGCGCTCGTAGGCGAACCCATGACTGGCTCGGTGGAGCTGGCCCTGCTGTTGGACGACGCCGGGGACCGTCAGAACGCGGAGATCGATCTTACCGCCGCCTCCATTGGCTCGCGGTTTGCAGACCTCGAAAACCTTATGCTTGAGGCATCACTGAACGATATTCGCGGCACGCTCGCGGGGTCGCTGGAAGCGCGCGTGGACGGCTTGACAACAGAGGAGTTCGTTCTTGACGCTGGCGTGGTGGAAGCAGAAGGAGAGGCGGAGGCGCTGCGTTTTGCGGTCGAAACGGACGGCGCCGTGGCGGACGAGCCGTTTCATCTTGATGGGGGAGGGGAAGCGGCGTTGGATTTGCCCCAGTTCAATGTGACGCTTGCGTCGCTGGACGCCGCCTATGTTGGCATTCCTGTCGTCAATCAAACTCCTATCACTGCCACGCGGACGGAGACGGGCTGGGAGATTCCCCGCGCTGAGCTGGAAGTGGGAGACGGGGCGCGGTTCGCCTTGCAGGGGGCAATGGAGCCGGACCAACTTCAAGGACAGGTCGAGTTTGACCGGATCGACTTGGCCATACTAGAGCGATTTCTACCCACGCACCCCGTCGGCGAGGCGCAGGGAACGGTGACGCTAGCCGGCGCGCCCGACGCCCCGGAACTCACCGCCGAACTAGATGTGGCCCAGCTTCGCGTGGATCATCCCATGGGCCAAGAACTTGACGCCGGCGTCCTCAAGGCCAATGCCCGCCTAGCTGAGGGCCGGTTGCGCGCACAAGCTCGTTTCGACGGGCCTCTCGAAAGCAACGCGGGTGTAGCCGCCGACCTGCCCCTCGCGTTTAGTCTCGATCCCTTTGCGTTCGAAGCGCCAACGGACGCGCCCATCCAAGCGAGCGTGACCGCTCAGACGCCCTTGGAAATTATCGGGGCCGCTCTTTTGCTAGACGACCAGTTGGTGTCGGGCAACCTAGAAGCGGACCTGGCGGTGTCCGGGACGCTGGACGCGCCCGCGGTCTCTGGTCATGCGGCTATTCCGGATGGCCGCTATGAGCATTGGGAGCACGGGGTGGTCCTTCACGAAATCGACGCTCGCTTTGTCGCCCAAGACCAGCACCTTGTCCTCGAGCGGGCCACTATGACGGACGGAGGGGCGGGCGAAGTCGCTCTTGAAGGCCGGCTTGACCTCGATCCGGACAGGGACTTCCCCTTTCAGGCATCCACCCGCTTCCGTAACGCCCAACTCGTGCGGCAGGACAACTTTCGCGGCACGGTCAACGGGACGTTGGAAGCGCGGGGCTCGTCGGAGGGCGCGTTGGTGAATGGCGTGCTCACGTGCGCCCCCATCCACTTAAGTATCCCCGACCGGCTGCCGGCAAGCGCAGGCGCGCAGCTTGAGGTTACTGAAATCAACCGCCCCGGCGCGCCTGCCGAAGAAGGAGAAGAAACTGGCGCGGAAGAAGAGGAGGCGCCGGCGACGAGTTCGCCGGCCTACGACGCCCGGTTAGATGTGCAACTCGATTTTCCGGGCCGCGTCTACTTGCGGGGCCGCGGCCTCGACAGCGAATGGCAAGGCCGTCTCCGTGTCCGGGGTCCGATCACCGATCCGATGGTGATTGGCAACCTTAATGTGCTCCGGGGAGATTTCAGTTTCATGGAACGGCGATTCAATATGGCTGAAAGCACCATTGTGTTTGATGGCTCCACGCCTGTCTCCCCTATGTTAGACATTACCGCCGTAAGCGATGCGCGTGACTTGACTGCCCGTTTGAGAGTGACGGGGCCCGCGGATTCGCCCGATATCGCCTTGGAGTCTGATCCCTCCTTACCCCAAGACGAAATCCTGGCCCGTGTGCTGTTCGGACGCGACTTGGCCAACATCAACCCCGTCCAGGCCCTTCGCCTGGCGCATGCCGCCAACACCTTGGCCGGGGGGGGCGCCCGGGCGTTCGAACTGATGGGCCGCACTCGCCAAATGCTTGGCATGGACCAGTTGGATGTGCGCGGGGTCGGGGAAGATGACCCAACGGTCGCCATGGGACGCTACATCGGTGACGACATCTACGTGGAGGTGGAAAAGGGCTTGATGGACGATTCGGGCCGCCTTCATGTGGAGGTCGAGTTAACGCCGCGTTTCTCGCTCGATAGCGAGGTGGGCGCGGACGCGGAGGGCAGCATGGGATTCAATTGGAGATACGATTATTGAGTATGGCCGGTCACGCCGATTCTGAACCAATCGCCGCTGGCAAGGAAGCGGCGCCCGTGGACCGGCTCATCCATATCGCCGATCTTCACTTTTGGCGCGTGACCCTGAATCCCCTCCGCTTGGTCAGCAAACGGCTGCTCGGCAACCTCAACGTGTGGTTGCGCCGCCGGCATCAGTTCGCCATGGCGGCCAGCCGTGCTCATGCGCGAGCGGTGGCGGCTCAAGGGGTCTCCACGGTGCTGCTGACGGGGGATTTTACTTCCACCGCGCTGGAGGAAGAATTCGCCCTGGCCGATGAGTTCATGCGCCATTTGCAGGCCCTGGGCCTGAACACTATCGTCTTGCCGGGCAACCACGATGTCTACACTTTCGAGTCCGTCCGCACGCGGCGCTTTGAGCGGCGCTTGGAGCGCTACCTGCCCGCCGAGGGGTATCCCGCGATGCTGGAACTCGAAGGCGGAACCCCGCTTCTCCTTGTGCCCACCGTGTGCCCCAATCTTTTGTCCTCCCGGGGCCGTATCCGGGATAGGGAAATCGAGCGCGTGCGCGAGCTGCTACAACAGGGCAGCGGTCCCATCATCGTGGCGGGCCACTACCCCTTACTCACCAAGACTCCGGGGTACACCCTCACCACGCGACGAAATTTGCGCAACGCCGACGCGCTACGCAGTACCTTGGGCGGGGCCGGCCGGCCCATTCTCTATGTCGCGGGACACGTCCATCGCTTCAGTTACGTACAGGACGAACGATATCCTCAAGTCCATCACTTGACCACCGGGGCGTTCTTCTATCGGAACAAACGGGAAAACATCGAAGGCGAATTCGCCGAACTAGCGGTCCATCCCCGTCGCTTCGAGGTCGTCCGCCACGTATTGCGCGGAAGCTGGGAGCAGATTCCCGCCGAAGCAGGCCACCCCGGATAAGTTGCGCCGCGCTGTGCGATATGGTATAGTCCCGCTTGCACTGAGACGGTGAGTCCAGTGCGCGTCGAAGACAGCAGGCGGTCCGCAAGGGCCTTAAATTCGCCCGCCGAGACGTGGGAACGCGCCATCGCCAACCATTCCTGTCCGGTTAGGAAAAAAGGGGAAAGGGCGCGCACATCATACGTGTAACGATTCCCGCGTGGCCTGTGTCTTCAGGCGGCGCGGTTTTTTTTTACCCTGCTCGAAAGGAGGTGAGCCGATTTGAAACGGGCCGATAAGGAAACATCTGTCGCGGAACTCAAGGAGCGGTTGGAACACTATCCCGTGGCCGTGATGAGCAAATACATTGGCATTACAGCGGGGCAGTCCAACGCATTGCGTCTCAAACTGCGCCGCGAAGGCGTAACGTTTAAGGTGTACAAGAACACCCTGGCTAAGCGCGCGCTGGATGAGATGGGTTATAGTGAAGCGGCGAAATACCTGGACGGGCCCATCGCGTGGGCCTTTAGTGAGGATCCCGTCGCGTCCCCTAAAGTTCTCAAGGAATACAACAAGACGGTCCCTCAAGTGGCCATTCACGCCGGTATCCTTGAAGGGCAAGTGGTAAACAAGGAACAATTGGAAGCCTTGGCCGACTTGCCCCCCCGCGAGGTGTTGCTCGCCCAAGTCGCGGGCACGGTTGCCGCGCCATTGCGCAACTTCGTCGGGGTGCTCAATGCCGTTCCCCGCAATCTTGTTAACGTGTTGGATCAAGTACGCAAACAGAAAGAAGAAAACGAACAAGCCGCGTAACTCCCGCTCGGATTAAGCCAATCAAGGAGCAAATCGAACCATGTCAGAAAAGCTG
>JAWOFY010000461.1:0-5010 GCA_046497285.1 Candidatus Hydrogenedentota bacterium | reverse complement strand
ATCTTCATCAAGGAGTTGGACTAGACAGGATTTCCAGGATGGATTCCGGCTTTGCGTGAGGCCGCGGCCCGCCTCACGCAAAGCCGGAATCCATCCTGGAAATCCTGTCTAGTCCAACTCCTTGATGAAGATGTTGGCGAACTCAACGGGCGCGCCGGCGTCTTGCAGGCCGATGGGACCCCGGCCGGGGACATCGGGCAGTTGCGCGTCTTCGATCACTACCTCGTCGTTCAAAACCACCGTGACGCGATCGCCTTGCATTGTGATCTCGAAACGGTTCCAATTACCCGGCGCCTGGTCCGCGTTCACGAGTGGCGTGGCCGCGCGGCGCACCTCGGCGGGTTGCGATTCATCCGCGCGGTACCCATGAATCTCGCCGGAGCCGATAGGCCAGGACCAGATATTCACTTCCGCCTTGCGATCGCCACGCAGGTAGATGCCGCTTTCGCCCGCATCCATTACTTCCGCTTCTTCCGGATTGCCGTCCTCGTCCACCGCGACCGTTCCGTCGGGCTGGATGACGGGGCGCATGGCGGGCTTCGCTTCGCCGGTGAGCCGCCAGTCCGCAATCAAGACGAAGTCCTCGAACTCCTCCTCCGTCCACAAGTCCGCGCCGCCGGTGTCCCCATCGTTGACCAAACGCCAGTCATCCGATCGCCATGGAACGTCCTCACCCGCCTCATGCGTCCAACCCCGCAGGTCCAGGCCGCTGTACAGGGTGCGAAACCCCTCGGCCTCCGGGGCGATCTCGTCCGGCGACGGGTTGGTCGAAGGCAGTTCCTTGATGCGGATGTTGCGGAAATGGGTTTCGGACCCTTCCGATTCGAGGCAGATGTAACCCTTGCGGAAGTGGGCATTCGTGGCGCCGTTGACCTCCTCGCCATTCACCTCCAACGCGATGGCGCCGTCGTCGCACGTCACGCGATAATGGTTCCACTCCGGCGACGAATTGGCCCGCCGCTCGCTGGGCAAACTGCGCATCCACCCGTTGGGATGCGGATGCCGGGGCTCCATGGTTGCGCCATGGATGCCGAAGATGTCCCCGTGGCTGGTGTAATTCTCTGTGTTGCGTCCATCGAGGATTTGGACCTCGATGGCGCGGGAAAACGGCTGGCCGACCGCCGGCAGCGGGTTGCTCCAGATAAACAACCCCGCATTTCCCTGAGGCTCCATGTGACGCCATTCCAGTTCCAGAATGAAGTTCTCGTACATGCGGTCCGTCCGCAACGTGCTTATCGGCTCACCGGAGCAGATGATCATTTCGTCACGTACCGTGAACGTTTCCGGTGGGCAATTGACATATTCCCACCCTGATAAGTCGTCGCCATTGAACAGGAGTTCCCAGCCGTCATCGGTGTCCTGCGCTCGGACGGCTGTCCCCGGCAATCCCAAGCACAGGGCGGCAAGCAATAGGGGTAGAAGGGAGATCACAAAACGTGTGGCGTGCATTTTCTATTCTCCAAAGGTGAGAAACACGAGTGAAGGCGCAGTTTGCTGATAACGCATCATAGCAAGCAAGAGGATTGCGCGTCGAACAGGGTCCTTGAACCCCCAGTCGCCGGACAGACCCCGGTCTTATCATGCGGCGGGAACAGAGAAGCCTGGCCCAGCGCCTGGCTTCAATTTGATCGGGACGCCCCGCTGGTCTCGGGGGGTTCGGGGGGGATGTTAAGCTGATCCATTTTGTACTTGAGAACGCGCCGGGTCGTGCCCAGTTGCTCGGCCGCCTTGGACTGGATGTAACTGTTCTGTTCAAGCGCGCGGCGTATAAGCCGCTCTTCAAGCCGGGCCGTGGCCTCCTCCAAAGGCAAATCCTCCAAGGCTTCGGGCACAATGCCCTGGTCATTGACCGGTTGAGACGCTTGGGGAAACATGTTCTTGAGATGCCACGGTTCAATGGTCTCCACGCGCCGGTTAAGAATCAGGATACGCTGCACCGTGTTTTCGAGTTCGCGCACGTTGCCGGGCCAATCGTAGCGGTTGAGTTCTCGAAGCGCCGCAGGACTGAATTCCTTGACCGCCGCGTTGACCCGATTGGCGTACTTCGCAATAAAGTGATTGACCAGCGCGGGGATATCCTCCCGGCGGTTCCGCAACGGCGGCATTTCAATGGGAAGCACGTTGATCCGGTAATAGAGGTCTTCGCGAAACAAGCCCTCGGCGATGGCGTTCCTGAGATTGCGGTTGGTGGCGCAAATGAAGCGCACATCCACATCGATGGGTTTCGCGCTGCCCAGCGGAGAAAAGCATCCGTCTTGCAAAAGGTGCAAGAGTTTGGCTTGGGATTCCAAGGGCATTTCCCCGATTTCGTCAAGAAACAGCGTGCCGCCGTCGGCCACCTGGACCTTGCCGTGGCGGCGTTCGTTGGCGCCCGTGAACGCGCCTCTCTCGTGGCCAAAGAGTTCGCTTTCCACGAGTTGATGCGGCATGGTGCAGCAGGAGACATGCACAAAGGGTTCATCCGCGCGAGGCCCCGCCGAGTGTATGGCCCGCGCAAGGACGTCCTTACCGGTCCCGCTTTCGCCCGTGACCAGCACGGTGCAATCGATTTCCGCGGCCTGCCGCGCAAACCCAATGGCTTCCTCGAGAGTCCCGCTGCCGCCGATAATGGAATCGAATCCGCGCGCTTCCTGTTCGCGGAGGAACGTCAATTCTTGCCGGGTCCGCTCCTCGTCCAGCACCCGTTCGATAAGGATGATGAGTTCGTCCACATCAAACGGTTTGATCAAATAATCGCGCGCGCCCGCCTTGATGGCGTCCACGGCGACGGGCACGGAATTGAGGGCCGTCACGACAATGACGGGGGTGGCGTAGCTCTCCTTGCGCAACCTCTCGAGAAACTGGAGGCCGGTCATCTCGGGCATCATATGATCAAGGATGATGATATCCACATGCTCGTTCTTGAGGGCCTCGAATCCTTCCTGGCCGCCCCCCGCCACGATCACGTGAAACCGCCGGCTCAGCGCCGCACGGTACAGGTCCCGGACGCTTGGCTCGTCGTCAATGGCGAGAATCGTTTGCATACACAGCCCTTGCCTCTGGGAGCCGAATACTAGAAGCCCCTCTTTGACTATGAAAGAGGCGATTCGCGTCTACCCCTGTCTTGGCGGATCCCCTTAGGGCCCGCCTCCCCGTTCCGCTGAAAATGATTGACCTTGCGTCCTACTCCCCAAATAACCGAAACCATGCCCTAGGGCAGCCCAGTCTCGTTTTGTGGTGCGTTCAGCGTTTGGATTCTCAAACCCTTTAGTAAACGATTCTAATATATGTTGTAGTACATCATTCAAATTTCTATCCCGGCGGCGCGGCCTCAGTTTTCCATCGCCTTCGAGAGATCTCGCCTGGGAGCCGGCTGAAGACACCAGGGGTAGCGGGCATTCGTGTTTACTCGCGCCACCAATGCTTCCAGACGATCGCGATCGCCCCGCGCCAACGCCCCATACACCGAAGCGGCAAAGGCCGGCAGTCTGTCACCTTCTCCCACAAGCCGGGCGAGCAACCCCATGCGTTCCGAAGCCCATGTTACGCCTTCCACCTGCAAAAGCTCAAAAGCGAGGCCCTCTCGTTGCCCGCCTGCGTGGCAGGCGCAATACCCTTCACGTGGAACGCGAAGGGCCGGAATCCCATTTTGCTCCGGACCAAGCCGTAGCATCAGTTCGTGGAACTCGCCGGCGGGATCGTACGCTGTGAGGCTGGCATCCGCCGATGCGGCCGGTCTTGCCAGCGTGACGCCGGCGGGCCCGGCGCACCCCACAAGCCGGACGGTCTCCGCGCGTGTATGGTAATCGTCCCATGCCGATGGAAAATGGAAGTGCGCCGCTGTGGGAATGCCCGCTTGCTGGCAGCCGCGAATAAGCGCGATGGTTTCGTTGACCGAAAAGGCGAGTCCATAGATGTCTTCGATGAGGCGTTGGCTTCCGCTGTATACATTCAAACCGAGCGCCGCGAGCAGGCCAGTCCGGGCTAAAGTCGCATCCCGTTCCGTGGCGCCGGGCGTTACGCGGCACGCCAGCATCATCCCGGGGACGCGCGTTTCCAACATGTCGGCGAGCACCTCGGCATGCGCGGTCCCCTCAAGGGATAACCCCGCCCAAAACGCGCGGCTGCCGGTAACGCGCGTAATCCCGGCGGCCTCGTCGCCCAACCGTTCCAAGGCGGACAGGGTTAGCGGTCCTCTCTGCGCGCCGCCGGTCGCGGTGGTCATTGACAGGGAAAACATGGGCAACTTACAACCCTCGTGAAGGGCTGGGTAGACCTCCGGCGCATACCCGGCGCCCTCCCTTAAAGCGCCTGTGCTTCGTTTCGCTTCACCAAAAATGCTCAAAGGCATACGCCATTCATCGGCTGATAGGGCCCGCCGGCCAAACTCCTTGCCATCATCCAACGGCGGAAAGGACTCAGGCAGGACGGTGGTGAAAACGGAGTCCGCGTCCTTTAACGAGGCTTCATGAGCAACCGCCCACGGCCCGGCCGCGAAGATCGGACGCCGGGGCTTCTCGCGGCGGAGCCAGGCCGCCATATGAAAGGCCGCCTGCGCACACGAGCGCGAAGGCATCCACAAGACCACAAAGGCGGGATCATCCCGGGCGACGGTTGCGGCGGCCTCCCGTGTCGCGGCGTCGAGCTGGCGTTCGCAGGCTTGGTTGAGGGTCCGGCGCCGCCTTCGGCCGCGCAAGGCTTTCCAGCCGCCCTCTTTTTCCAGCCAACCGCGCAATTCCGCCGGATACAGGCGTTGAAGAAACGCGGGCGCGCCGAAGTCGTACACCATGGGCCGCTGTCCGGCGTCTTCGAGAATACAGGCGGCCTGGGCGAGATCCGCTTGCGGAAAAAGCGGGGCGAGCGTGAATGGAGAGCCCGGACAGTAGACTAAAGCGCCTTGCACGGACATGGTGTCTCCTCCTCTCCTGTGGCAACCGTACTAATACGGAATCTGTCAAATATTTACCCCAATATATGGGAACAGTCCGAATATAGAACGGCCTGATTCCGCTATATTGTGGCGCAAGGATA
>JAWOFY010000428.1:0-2508 GCA_046497285.1 Candidatus Hydrogenedentota bacterium | reverse complement strand
AAGATGTTAAATCAATGATGGGAAAGTCAGCCCAATTTTGCAATAAAAACCGTTAATAATGATCCAACAATCACCAATCACCAATCACCAATCACCGACTACTGACCACTGACTACTGAAAACCAGCTCCCCATTATCAAAAACAGAAAAAAACCAAAACAAATGCATGGAACAGCGGCGGCTCATGACGCACGCCGTGAATGACGTGCAACGGGCCCGCCAACAGCGGCCGGAATTGCTCGGCGCCATCAACCGCACTTTGACGGAAGAGGCCGCCCTCGCGGAATCGCCCGTGTGGGCCGGGGTGGAGTTGTGCGAGGAGGCCGACAAACTCATGGCGAGGGGGGTGGACAATCTCGAGGACCGCGAACGGCGGCGGCTCAACCGCCTGCTTTTCGAGGCCGCCTTCCCGGGCGAAGTCGAGCAAAGCCCCACCGATCCACACACCAACGTCAATATCCCCGGCTTTAAGGATGTGTGGTTCCCGTTGGGCGCGGGCTACATCCTGTTCACTATCGTGCTCATCGTGGCGTCCTCGAATGCCGTGAACCTCACAGACGGCCTGGATGGGCTGGCGGTGGGCGCTTCCATTATATCCATCTTTGCATTTACCGGCATCGCGTATGTGGTCAGCCGGGTGGACTGGTCCGATTACCTCTTGCTGACTTACGTGCCAGAAGCCACGGAGCTGGCCGTGTTCGGGGCCGCCCTGTTGGGAACGGGACTCGGCTTCCTGTGGTACAACGCGCATCCCGCCGAGGTGTTCATGGGGGACACGGGCAGCCTGGCCTTGGGCGGCGCCATTGGAACGATGGCCATCCTCACGAAACAGGAACTCTTGCTCTTGATTGTCGGCGGCCTGTTCGTGGTGGAAGCCGGGAGCGTGATCCTCCAAGTTGCCTCGTTCAAGCTTCGGGGTACGCGGGTTTTTCGTATGGCCCCCTTGCACCATCATTTCGAGTTAAAGGGTTGGAGCGAGAATAAAGTCATCGTCCGTTTTTGGATCCTTGCGATCATCTTCGCGCTCATGAGCTTGACCACGCTCAAACTGCGGTAAGAAAGGGTCCCGGGCCAGTGGATCTTCAGGGAAAAGCAGTCGCCATAGCGGGACTCGGCCAAACAGCCCTGGCCTTGGCGAAACTGCTGAAAGCCAAGGGCGCGGCGCCCTTTGTGAGCGAGGTGCGCTCGCTTGACCAAGTGGCGGAAGGGGCTTCGGCCCTAACCGACGCTGGCATCTCCTTCGAAACCGGCGGCCATTCCGAAGCAATCTTCACCCAGGCCGATCTCGTGGTTCCCAGCCCCGGCGTTAGTCCCCGTATTCCGCCCATCGCCGCCGCTGTAGCAGCCGGGATTCCCGTATGGAGCGAACTCGAGGCCGCTTTTCACTATTGTCAGGCCCCTATCGTGGCCGTGACCGGCACCAACGGCAAGACCACGGTGACCGAACTGCTCCGCGTGTTGCTGGCCGGGGCGGGGTATGAGGTGATCCTCGCCGGGAACAACAGCCGGCCCTTTAGCGACGCCGTACTGCAAACACCCGCACCCGATTACGTGGTGCTGGAGGTGAGCAGTTACCAGTTGGAGGGCATCGTGAGGTTCCGGCCATGGATGGGCGCGGTCCTGAACGTCTCCCCGGACCACTTAGCGCGCCATGGCACCATTGAAGCCTATGCGGCCGCCAAAGCGCGCTTGTTCGAGAACCAACGCCCCGGCGATGTCGCCGTGCTAAACGCCGCCGATCCATGGGCAGCCGCCATGGCCCGGCAGTGTCCGGGGGCGGTTTGGTGGTTTAGCACGGAAGGGCCAGTGGAACAAGGCCTATGGCTTGACGGGGAAACCTTCCGTTGCGGAGACACGGCGGTGGGCGAGGCGCGGGATACGCAACTGCCTGGCAGGCACAATCTGGCCAATGTCCTCGCCGCGCTTACCCTGATTCACGCCGGAGGCTTCGCATGGAACACGGCCTTGGAGACGTTGCGGACATTCCCCGGCGTGGAGCATCGCATCGAACACGTGGCGACTGTAAATGGCGTGGACTTCTACAACGATTCCAAATCGACCAACATTGAAAGCCTCCGCGTGGCCTTGGCCTGTTTCTGCCGGCCCGTCGTCCTCATCGCGGGCGGTGAGGGAAAGGGTGAACCCTATGAGGCGATGCGCGACTACGTCCGGGGCCACGTGCGTTATCTGATCACGCTGGGCGAGGAAGCCTCCCGCCTCGAAGAGGCCTGGGGAAAAGAGCTTCTCTATGAGCGTGCGGTGGATATGGAAGACGCGGCGCGGTTGGCGGCGGCGCGCGCACGGCCCGGCGACGTGGTGGTTCTGTCGCCCGCGTGCGCCAGTTTCGATATGTTTCGTAACTTTGAGGAACGCGGCCAGGCCTTTAAGCAATGTGTCCGCCAACTTCAAGAGGGGGCGCGGGTATGAAGCGCGAAAGAAATGCTCTCTTACTGATCAGCTTGACCCTTATTCTCATCGGCGTGCTGATGGTATTCAGCAGCGGGTTCC
>JAWOFY010000367.1:0-2620 GCA_046497285.1 Candidatus Hydrogenedentota bacterium | reverse complement strand
AGGAGAATACGATGAGTATCCAGTTTGGCGCGCTTCCTGTTTTCAGCACGGAACAAACCACGTTTGACGCCTACGTTCAAGACGCGACGGGAGCGCCTTTAACAGGCCGTTCCCTCGATACCGTCCAGGCAAACATCGGCCTGCGGTGCAATCTGGCCTGCCGTCATTGCCATGTCAACTCATCCCCCAAGCGTACGGAAGAGATGAGCTGGGAAACCATGGAAGATGTGTTGCGCGCTGCATCGCAAGCCGAGGCGCACACCCTGGATATTACTGGTGGAGCCCCCGAAATGCACCCTCATTTCAGGGCCTTCGTTGATAAGGCAATAGACCAGGGATTGCATGTCATGGTGCGGACCAATCTCACCATCATGCTTCAACCCGGTTATGAAACGATAGCCGATTTTCTCGCCCAGCGCAACGTCCATTTGATTGCCTCGCTTCCCTGTTACCTTCCGGAAAATGTGGATAAGCAACGGGGTAGACATGTCTATACGGAAAGTATCGACGTACTTCGGCGATTGAATGAGCTTGGCTATGGCGGCGATCCCGGCAAACGCATAGATCTGGTATACAACCCTATCGGGGCGCACTTGCCGCCGAATCAACAGGAGCTGGAGGCCACCTATCGGGAGGTATTGCTGGAAGAATATGGCATTCGGTTCAACGATTTGTTTGTCATTACAAACATGGCCATCGGCCGGTTCTTGCAGGATCTCATCAAGCAAGATAAAGCCGAGGAATACCAAGAGACCTTACGGAACGCGTTTAATCCGGCTACGCTCAACGGGGTCATGTGCCGGGACCAGCTCCACGTGGGCTGGGACGGAACGCTGTACGATTGCGATTTCAACTATGCAATCAATCTTCGGGCGACCACGCGGGAACAACATGTCCGAGATTTTGATCCAACCTCGTTTCGGAACCGAAAAATCGCCACAGGGGAGCATTGTTTTGCATGTACGGCGGGATGCGGTTCATCGTGCGGCGGCGCCATCGCCTAACCCCTGGGGCTGTGGCACACTCAAAAGCGGGCTCAAATGGAATCTGGAAAGATACGACGGGACGAACCCCGGACGTTCGTCATTACGGGCGCGACAGATGGCATCGGCTTAGCGCTGGCCCGGCGGTTGCAGACGAGCTGCGACCGCCTCGTGCTCGTTGGGAGGCGGCCGCCGGAAGTCTTGCGGGACGCCGGCTTCGAGGATGCGTTGTACTGCCAGGTTGATCTGGCCCAACCGACCTGCGCCGAAACGGTGGAGGCCTTTCTCGAACAACACGGCGTGAACGCCGTTCATAGGCTCATTCACAACGCCGGCGTGGGCTACTTTGGCGATATACAAGACCAGTTTGCCGAAAGCATCACGGAACTCCTCCAAACGAACATCCAGGCCCCCATCGAGCTTACATGGACGCTGCTGCCTTGGTTGGAGCGTGGGCGGGGACAGGTCTGCTTCGTCAGCTCCGTCGCCGCGGCGCTCCCCATGGCGCAGTACGCGGTATACGTCGCGACGAAAGCCGCTCTCGAAGGATTCGCCCGCAATCTACGGATAGAGAGCAGTGGCCGCCTCCGAGTCCAAGTGGTGCGGCCCGGCGCCACCCGCACGGGAATGCACGCAAAAGCAGGCATGTCCCAAGCGGATACGAACTGGGAACGCTTTGCGCCAGCCGAACGGGTGGCGGCTCACATCGAACGGGCTCTTGCCGCTTCTAAGAAAACCGTGACGCTTGGAGCCGGCAACAAAGTTGTTTCCATGGCGGGGCAAGCATTTCCGGGGATCATTGAGGCGGGCATGCGGCGCCGGCGCGAGCCGCCACCCGCCATTGAGAGGGCTCAAGAGGCTCGTCCGCGTTGCTTCATTACGGGGGCGGCGGACGGCATTGGCCGTGCGATGGCCCTGCGTTTTGCAGGCGCCGGTTACGATATTGTCGCCGTCGACAACGATCCCGTGAAATCCGCCACAACGGCCGACGAAATTCAACAGGCCGGCGCGAAGGCGGAATTCTACACGGAAGACTTGTCCGATCCCGCCGCAACCGAACGCGCCGTGGAAGCGGCGCGGGCGGGCGGTCCGGTGGATCTCGTGGTTCACAACGCGGGAATTAACGCGGTCGGCCGGTTTGACGTCCTCCCCCTGGAGGATCAAAAGGCGGTAATCGCCGTGAATCTCCAAGCGCCGCTCTTGCTGACAGCCGGCTTGCTTCAGGCAGGGCTGCTTCATCAGGACGCCCGCTTTGTTTTCATGGCTTCCCTCTCGTGCTACGTGGGTTACCCTGGAGCGGCGGCATACGCCGCCAGCAAGGATGGGCTTGCGGCGTACGCCCGTGCGCTGTCGGTCGCGTTGGGGCCGCGGCGCCGCGTCCTCACGGTTTTCCCCGGTCCCGTGCGCACGGCCCACGCCGAGCGGTATAGCCCGGATAACAGCCGCGCAGACCGCCGAATGCCGCCGGAAACGCTGGCCGCTTTCGTTGACGAAGCCCTTGCGCGGAATAAGCGCGTCTTGATTCCGGGCGGGGGGAACCGCGCTGTGGCGCGCCTGGCCCGAATATGGCCTGCCCCGTTTGAGTTGTTGATGCGCCGCGCCATCCTGGACAAGCTGGACCCCGGCGATACGGCGGC
>JAWOFY010000307.1:0-3869 GCA_046497285.1 Candidatus Hydrogenedentota bacterium | reverse complement strand
GGAACCCGTTCGCCGAACGCGATGCTCGCCACGGCCCCCGCCGTGTACGGTCCCACGCCGGGCAGCTTCGCCAGCTCGTTCGCGGTCTCTGGGAAGGCGCCGCCGTATTGCTCCACGATCTGTTTCGCCGCCCGGTGAAGGTTGCGCGCCCGGCTGTAGTAGCCCAGCCCTTCCCATAGCTTGAGCACGGCGGACTCCGGGGCGGCGGCCAGGGCGTGGACGGTGGGAAAAGCCTGTATGAAGCGCTCGTAATACGGCAGGCCTTGGTCAACACGGGTCTGTTGAAGGATGACCTCGGAAAGCCAGACCGCATAGGGATCCCGGGTTCGCCGCCAAGGGAGGTCGCGCGCCGCCTTGCGAAACCAGGTCAGAAGGGGCTGCTGAATCCGTTTTGGGCTATCGTTGCTTGCTTTCTGATTCATTCGGCGGGGTAGCGCTCCAACGGGAATAGGGTGAAGGCCGGTTCAGGGCGCGTTTCTCCGCAAGCCTACACGAGGGCACGGCGCGATTTCATTGTTGAACAGACCGCTAGGTGTTGCGGGCGTTCCGCAAGGCTGGTAGGCTAGGAGGCGCAGCGCTTGAAACCGGGACGGTTCGTTTGGACTTACAAGGAGAGCATACCATGACACAGGGCAAGGAGATCTCGCGGCGAAGCTTTCTCGGCGCGGCGATAGCCGGGGCGGCGTTGGTTGGAGTAGGAGGGGCTAGGCTGGCGGGCGCCGCCGCGGCGCTTGAAGACGGATCCGCTTCGCGGCCCAACATCGTCTTCATCTTCATCGACGATGCCGGCTACACCGACCTGAGCTACAGGGGGACCGCTCTGGAGTTCTACGGGAGCGATTACCATGAAACGCCGAACCTGGATGGGCTGGCCCGTGAAGGCATGCTATTCAAGTCGGCGTACATGCATCCCAACTGTGCGCCGTCCCGAGGCTGTCTAATGACAGGGCAGAACACGCCGCGACATGGCATTTACACGGTCAACACAGGCAAGCGGGGCGCCGAAGAGGATCGCAAGGTCGAGCCGCCGCCCACCGAAACGGCGTTGGCGCCGGATACGTCCACCGTCGCCGAGGTGTTGCGGGATGCGGGTTATTTCACGGCCCACCTTGGTAAGTGGCACTTGGGGGATCCGGATACACACGGCCCCCAACAACAGGGCTTTGATGTGAACATCGGCGGTTATAGCGCGGGCCATCCGCCGAGCGGGTATTTTCCACCGTATCAGAACCCCTACTTGGAGGACGGACCGGAAGGCGAGTACTTGCCGGATCGGCTTACGGACGAGGCCATCGGGTTGATTCGCGACCACCAAGACGAACCGTTCTTCATCTCCCTGTTCCACTATGCGCCTCACACCCCCATTCAGGCCAAGGAAGAGGACATCGAGCGGTATCGGCAGCGTGAACCCGGCCACTATCATGACCACCCGGAGTACGCCGCCATGATCCATGCCATAGACGAAAACGTCGGCCGTCTTTTGGCCACGCTCGACGAGTTGGATCTCAGGGACAACACGGTGGTCGTTTTCTCCTCTGACAACGGTCCCCACGAAGGGTACAGCAACGCATTGCCGTTTCGGGGAAGCAAGGGCATGCTGTATGAGGGTGGCATCCGCGTGCCGTTGTTTGTGCGCTGGCCCGGCGTGGTCGAGCCGGGGAGCGTGTGTGAGGAGCCCGTTCAGCATATCGACTTTTACCCGACGCTCGCCGAGATCGCCGGGGCGGAAATCCCCGGTGGCCACGAAGTGGATGGGGAAAGCTTTGCGCCCCTGCTGAAATCAGGCGGAGAAGGAGAACTCGGGCGGGACGCCCTATTCTGGCATTTCCCTGGCTATCTCCAGGCGTACCGTCCCCAGTTGGGACCCTGGCGGACAACGCCGGTTACGGTCATGCGCGCCGGTGAATGGAAGCTCATGGAGTTTTATGAGGACAATCGCCTGGAATTGTATAATCTCGACTACGATCCCTACGAACAAAACGACCTTTCACGGGGGCTTCCGGACAAAGTGGACGAACTGCACGCCAAGATGCGGGCTTGGCGCGAGGAGGTTAATGCGCCCCTCCCCGAGCCGAAATGAGGCTCTTGAACCGCAATCCTAAGTCTTACCACTAACGATACCAATGCATCCTATCGGTTCTACTAGCAACCCAAGGAGAGGATCTAATGAGACACGGCAAGGAGCGTGGGACGCAAAGCAAGGAGATGTCGCGGCGAAGCTTTCTCGGTGCGACGATGGCGGGCGCGGCGTTGGTTGGATTAGGCGGGACAAGGCTGGCGCGCGCTCAAGCCCAAGACGCGTTGAGCCGGGCAAGGGGCAGCCAGCCTAATATCATCTTCATTCTGGCCGATGATATGGGCTACAACGACCTCAGTATCAACGGCCAAGAGAATTTTGTCACGCCCAGCCTGGACCGCATGGCCGAGGAGGGCATGATATTCACCGACCATTATTGCGGCTCGACGGTGTGCGCGCCATCGCGCGCGACGCTTCTCACCGGAAATCACACGGGCCGGGTATACCAGCGAGGCAACGGCGACATACAGTTCCGGCGCGATCCCGAGGACATCACGATCGGCACGCGGCTGCAGGAAGCCGGCTATCACACCGCGCTGATCGGCAAATCCGGCTTGGCCTGTAATTCCGACGACGCCGATCTGCCCAACGACAAGGGCTTTGACCACTTCTTCGGGTTCCTTGCTCACGTGGACGCGCACCGCTACTATCCGCAGGAGCTCGTGCGCAACGGGGAACGCATCCACTACGAGGACAACGACGGGTCCACAGGCGAAATCTTCAGCGGCGACTTGGTTCTAGATGAAGCGCTGGCGTATCTCGACCAACGCGGCGAAGAGGATACCCCCTTCTTTCTACACCTGGCCTTGCAACAGCCGCACGCGGACGTGGTCGCGCCGCAAGAATTCCGCATGCCGTATGTGGGCCAGTTCGAGGAAGAGCCGTATCCCGAGGGCCGGCACTATTATCCCCAGACTCATCCCGCCGCCACGCACGCCGCCATGATCACGTATGTGGACCATACGGTGCGGCGCGTGCTGCAGAAACTCCGGCAATTGGGCCTGGAAGAAGACACGCTGGTCATGTTCAGCTCGGACAACGGGTCCCATGTGGAAGGCGGATATCATTACGATATACACGATTCGAACGCCCCATTCCGAGGCGGCAAGCGCGACCTCTACGAAGGCGGCATCCGCATGCCCACGGTGGCGTGGTGGCCGGGCATGATTCCCGCGGGGACGCGGACGAACCACATCTCCGCGTTCTGGGACTTTCCGCCCACCGCCTTGGAACTCGCGGGTGAATCCGCGCCGGAACAGATGGACGGCATCTCGTTCGTTCCCGCGTTGGTGGGCCAAGAGGACGAGCAAGAAGAGCACGAGTACCTCTACTGGGAGTTTTACGAACAAGGCGGCAAACAGGCCGTGCGCCACGGCAAGTGGAAAGGCGTGCGGCTGAATGTGAACGAGGATCGCCACGGCCCGCTGGAACTCTACGACCTCGAAGAAGACCCTGAGGAATCCAACAACATCGCGGAGGATCACCCGGAGATTGTCGAGACGCTGGCCCAATTGATGGAGGATGCCCATGAACCCCCGGAGTTCGAGGGGTTTGGCTTCTAAGGGAGGTTCCGGGTGTTTCGCCCTTTCAGGGCTGCTGGTGTGTTGAATATCCCTATCGCAGGGCGTTGCCCTGCGCTGTTGTGTTGCCGCCCCTTTGGGGCTTTGGGTACAAGGGCATCTGGCCGTTGGAAGTCCTCATCGCTGTTGTGTTGCCGCCCCTTTGTGGCTTTGGGCACGGAGGCGTGTGCCCATCGACGGCTGCAATTTTCCCAGGGGATGCGAGCCGGAGT
>JAWOFY010000239.1:0-2877 GCA_046497285.1 Candidatus Hydrogenedentota bacterium | reverse complement strand
GATCAAGACCGCTGTACGGCGGCCGTCTTGATCAACAAGAAAGCGTGGGTGGGGAGAAATCATGACTCCTGCCTCCTTTGCAGGTTCGCGAATCCGCTGACTGATGATAAGGGAACGTGACGCGTTCGAGCTGAAAGGCCTGCGTCCCCGGCGCCGCAGGCCTCTCAGCTCGGATGTTGAGAACTATGCTTGTGACTCTTGCGCGCCCTCTCAGACCGTATCTGGCAGTTCGTAGCCCGCGCGGCGGGGGTAATCGAGGAAGTTGTTGGCCACTTCGCTATTCGTGAACCGTTCTTCCACGGGGTCCCACGCGAGCCGTTCGCCCGTCTCTTGATTGATCTCGCTGACCCACCGGGCGATGTTGGCGAGATGGCATACGCTAGCCGAGCGGTGTCCCACTTCGACATGGGCCACGGGATCCGTCCGATCGCGGATGCAATCCAGCCAGTTCTGGTAATGGTTGGTGCTGTGATACACCTCGACCTCGGGATCTTCGGGGAGCGCCTCGGTTAACTCAGAGGGATCGGCGTCAAACTGGTTACGCGCCATGGTGATGGAGCCTTCCTCGCCAATGAACCGCACGCCGCTGTTACCGGGCCCGCCTTCAAACTCCATGACGATGTCACCCGCGTAGCGCATGAGAACCTTCGGCGCGCGCGGGCCTTGATGCCGGCCGCCTGGATTTTCGGCGGTGCTATAGAAGCGCTCAAAGGGCTCGCCCTCTGTCCATATCTCAATCGGTCCGCTATCGTCCATGCCCAAGCCCCACTGGGCCATGTCAAGCCCGTGGCTGCCCCAGTCGGTCATATCGCCGCCCGAGAACGGCCGCAACGAAACCCAGCTCGGATTCTGGCCGTTGTCGAACACGCTCATGTTAAAGGGATACAACTCGACCGGCCCGCACCACGTGTCCCAATTCAAGTATTCCGGGATGGGCTCCGCCGGTTGGGCGAACTCCATGGGGCTATGGTAATTCTGGGCCAATACACGCGTCACCTTGCCGATGGACCCGTTGCGGACATGCATGCACGCCTCGTATTCGCGTTGTCCCGAGCGTTGTTGGCTGCCCGTTTGGAACACGCGCTCGTACTTCTTCACTGCTTCGGCCATCAACCGCCCCTCGGGGATGGTCAGCGAGGCGCATTTCTCGCAATAGATGTCCTTCCCGGCCTGCGCTGCGTGGATGGTGTTCAGGGCGTGCCATTGAAGGGGCGTCGCCACGATCACGGCGTCGATGTCATCGCGATCCAAGACCGCCCGGTAGTCTTCGTAGACCTCGGCGTCCACATCCGCCGCCACGGCTTCCGCGGCGTTGCGGTCCACGTCGGCGATGACCGCCACGTCGGCGCCGTCCATTCCGTTAAACCGCCTGGCGTGTCCGCTGCCCATGTTCCCCACGCCAAAGCTAGCGATGACGATGCGATCATTGGCGCCGAATACCGTGCTCTTCGCCATGGTACCCGCCACGACCGCGGCCGCGGCGCTACTTCCCAAGAACTGCCTTCGTGTCACTTTGCCCACCATAACGACTCTCCTCTACATGAACCTTGTTTCACGGACGTGCAGCGCCCTGGGAGACGCATACTCCTCTCGACGGTCTACCGCCTCCCGCGCCTGCGTGTTGATAATCCTCGTTTGGCATCCACCCGCCGGCGCAGCGCCCAAGCACCCGTGGTCAATTCGCGCCCCGGACCGCGTAACTGAAACGGTCCGGGGCTTCGCTTTTCACCTGTCACGATACCTTTTAGCGCACAGGGCGATCAATCAGCCACCGCTAATGTATGGCATAAGCAAGTGGGCTTGCGTCCCCATGGCGTTGGGATATTCCGATTCGTTCAACCACTCAATCGGATAGCCTTCGTTGTAGCGGACGAAGCGGACATGGCCGTCCATGTACAGCACGCTGGACCCGCCGGGGACGTGGTTGAAGTTGGCGATGCTGGCGGCGTCGCGCCCCCAAGCTCCATGCCCTTCCGCCTGCGCCTTCTCGCCTGGGCTCCAGGAGTCGAACATCACGGCGATGCTGCTCTGGGCTTCCGCGCCGGCGGCGGGGTTGTTGATGTCGGTGATAAAGAACCGCTCAATACCCTCGCGCAACCGGGGATAGCTCATCGGAAGCATGGAACCATCGTCGTCGAGGTAGTACGTGCTCGTGTCGATTCCGCCGCTATACGAAATCGTGTAGGGGCGTTGCGGGATGTTGATGTCCATCATTCCTCGGGGACTAAACTCAACGCGGAGCCATTCCTCGGGCGCGCCGTACTCCTGAACGTTGCCGTAGTTCTCCTGTACGATGTCTTGTCCCCAATTGGTGCCCCAGCGTTGCGAGAGCACGATCAGATACAGGGCGTCCATCATCTGGGACGTAGTCCGCGTGGCATAGCCGGGATAGACGTACGAGACCGGGTGGGACAGGAAGGCTGCCTGGACCATTTTGGCCACGTGATGGTCTTGCAGGTCCCTTTGTTGTTGGAACTGGATGATCTCCCGGAATTGTTCACTCAGATCTTCTTCCAGTCCCACGTCGTGGGCCGTTCGGGGATCGGACGGGCAAATCTTCAGGTTGATGTCGGTCCAGTAATCCGGGTAGATGTGTTCGCCCGCGAAACCCGCTGAGGTGCCTGTCGTTATGCGGGCATTCTGCTGAGGCGGAAAATACTCGCCCTTCGTTTCGTTGGCATACATCTTGAAGATTTGGCCGAACTGGCGCAGGTTGTTGGCGCAGCTTGCCCGCCGGGCAGCCTCCCGCGCACGGGCCAAAGCCGGTAGCAAAATCGCCGCCAGGATGCCGATGATGGCGATTACCACCAACAGCTCGATCAGGGTGAAACCGTTCTTTTTCGTGCGCATCGTTTTCTTCCTTTTGGGTTGATTCTA
>JAWOFY010000220.1:0-6401 GCA_046497285.1 Candidatus Hydrogenedentota bacterium | reverse complement strand
GTAAGGTCCGAATAGGTTCCTTCCTTGAATCGCCGGATAAATGGGCGCTCTAGGTGACATCCCCCTCCATAGGGGACTCGTAACGCCGGCATCTCACCGGCTTTCAAGCACAATTCCCTCTTCGAAGGGGGTGGCCCGCAGGGCCGGGGGATGTCAAACACACACGCCACCGGCTGTGCAACGCGGCGATTGAGGTTCCAACGCCGCCAGTGTACCCGGCGCTAGCCGCTGAAACAAACGGCCGCGCTTGAATCCGGGCGCTGTGTCGTGTTGAATACGGGCTTTACCCCAATCCGCAACGAAGGACAAACGCCGATGAAAGCCCTTGAATTGGATCGCGCGCGTCAGAGCGTGCGCGTCGTGGAAAAGCCCAAACCCGAACCCGCGGAAGGCGAAGCCCTGGTCCGCGTGCTCATGGCGGGGGTTTGTAATACGGATCTCGAGTTGGCCCAGGGCTACATGGACTTCAACGGCATTCCCGGCCATGAATTCGCCGGGGTGGTCGAGGAATGCGCCAACGACCACCTCCGGGGACAGCGCGTGGTGGGCGAAATCAATTGCGTGTGCCACGAATGCGCGTACTGCCGCATGGAAATGCCCAACCATTGCCTCAACCGGACGGTGCTGGGCATCCTAAACCACGACGGCGCGTTCGCCGAGTATATCACGCTGCCCGAGGAGAACCTACACATCATCCCCAAACGCGTGCCCGAGGAGGCGGCGGTTTTCGCTGAGCCCGTGGCGGCGGCGTTCCGCATCCTCGAGCAGACGCGCGTCGAGGATGGGCAGCGCGTGGTGGTCTTGGGCGACGGCAAACTCGGTCAGCTCATTGCCCAGGTCCTCTGGCTGCGCACCAAGCAGCTCGTGTGCGTGGGCCGCCACCGCTGGAAACTGAATCTCCTCACGCCGCTGGGGATCGCCACGGCCCTCGACACGGATCCCGTCGAACGGGGCGCGGACATCGTGGTGGAGGTCACGGGAACGCCAGAGGGACTCAACCGCGCGCTCGACCTTGTGCGGCCCGAAGGAACCGTCGTGCTCAAGACCACCGTCGCCCATGGCGCTCCCATCGACATGAGCCGCCCCGTCATCAACGAAATTACTATCATGGGTTCGCGGTGCGGTCCCTTCCGCCCGGCCGTCGAAGCGCTCGCGCTGGGCAACGTGGAGGTGCGGCCCTTGGTCAGCGCGACCTACCCCTTGACCGAAGGCCCCGCCGCCTTCGACCATGCCCGCCGAAAAGACGCGATGAAGGTGTTGCTACAACCGTAATCATTAGCCCCATATGAGCGACTTGCAGAAGTGAAGAAGAGTTCTACTTTGTCACTAAAAACCGGTTACAATACCGAGTATTTCAGGCACTATACAGCGGTTCTTAACAAGATTCATCCTTGACCAAGGGACTTCTCCAAATCGCTGCCATGACAGATTCACACTCCACCCGCCAGCAAACGCTTTTCGTTCATACCGGCGGCATCGGCGATTTCCTTCTGGCGTGCCCGGCTGTCGCGGTGCTGGCGCGCGAGGAGCTCGTCGATCTCTTGGGCCGGCGCGAGCGTCTACAGCTAGCTGTGGAAGCCGACGTAGCGAAGGCGGCATATTCGCTTGACGCCGCCGACTTCGATTCCGCGTTTCACACGCCGAGCGATCGCCTCAAGGCGTTCCTCGCGCCATATAATCGAGCCATCGTATGGATGCGCGACGAAGACGGAACCCTGGCGGCGAATCTGCGCGCATGCGGCGTAGAGCGGGTGAACACATTTCCGGGCCTGCCCCCGGAGGACTGGAAGCGTTCGGCGGCGGAGTATTACGCGAAATGCCTAGGCTACACCGATCCGCCGCCATTCCGGCTCAAGCTTGCGCCCCTCGACGCGCCGGGAGACGTCATCATCCATCCCGGCAGCGGGAGCGCGCGGAAAAACTGGCCGTTCGAGCGGTTCCAAGCCGTCGCGGAAGCCCTGCAAGAGCAAGGTCTTTCCGTGGCTTGGTGCGCCGGACCAGCCGAACTCGAACAAGGCATGGACCCGCCCGGCCGCCCCTTACAAGAGGATTCCCTCGTCACCTTGGCGCGCCGCTTGGCGGGAGCCCGCCTCTACCTCGGCAACGATAGCGGCGTCACCCACCTCGCCGCCGCGTCCGGCTGTCCCACCGTGGCCCTCTTCGGTCCAACGAACCCCGCCGTGTGGGCCCCGCGCGGGAGCAACGTCCACGTGATCCAAGCCGCGCCATGGCCAACCACTCGGGACGTGCTTGGCGTCGTACACACTCGGCTCAGCAAAATACGGTAATACAGCATTAAAGTAATTATGGGCCTGATCTGCCCTTCTTCCGCCATAAACGGTCTCCCGTTGACCGCACTCCCCGCGTCTGCTAGACTTCCGGCTATCTTGACTAGAGCGGACACCACCCATCTTTCTTGCTTCCGAAATACCCCATAGAGGCCCCATGAAATCTCGCACCCTTGCTATCGCGGCCTTTGCTGTTCTTCTCTTTGCCGCGTTGTTACTGAGACTCCATACATTAGATGCTAGTTATTGGAGTGACGAAGTACTGACGCACAATCGGGCTAGCGGTTCCTTGCAGAAAGCCCTTACCGTGTCTCCCAATGTACTTCCCACTGTGTTGAGCCATTTCGCTCTCAAAGTCGATGATTCAGAAGTCTTGCTCAGGATGCCTAGTCTGCTAGCGGGCATGGGGACGGTGGCGCTTCTGTCCTTATTTTGCACGAAGCTGGCAGGAAAAGGATTCGGCCTATTGTGTTGTATCCTAATCGCGACGTCGCCGTTTCACGTCTACCATAGCCAAGAGGCGCGATACTATTCGCTACTCATGTTGTTTGCGGTGAGCTTGCTTATATGCGCAACGTATTTTCACTCTGGAAAGGCGCGGGGCTGGCCTTTGGCGGGCATGACCCTATCCACCGCCGCGGGCTTTCTTTGCCACCCCTTCTTTCTGTTGTTCACCGTGGGCATCTTGGCCGGATTGGCGCTCTGCGCCCTCATGGACCTGATTCAACGAAAAGATGTCGCGTTTGGCAAATCCTATGGCGCCGCGTTTCTAGCCATTGGGCTGGGGTACGCACCATTGGCATATCAATGGGGTCCGCAGATTATCGCAACCCTATCCGAGCAGGTCCCCGGCGTGGAGGCGGCCGCCGCAAGTACGGGCCAAGCGGAAGCAGAGACTCTGGGGCATACGCTGTCGTTCGAGGAATATCTGAGCTACGTCGATGACGTGGCCGGTTCTTTATTGCCAGGCGGAGTGTACGTGGTGCTTGGTTTTTGTCTAGTGGGTTTCGCGGGATTGGTTATTCGGCACAGGTTGGCGGCCCTGTCCTGTCTGGCGGTACTGTTGGCGGCCCCGGTGATCCTGATCCCCCTCAAGGTCGATCACTGGTATAGCGATCGGTATTTCTCGTATCTATTGCCGGCCGCCGTGTTGCTATGCGCCGCTGGCATCTACACCATCCTCTTGCTCCTGGAGCATCTTACTGTGCTCGCCTGGACCAAAGCCGCCACGGACCCGCGCCGCGCGTCTTGGGGATACGGCGCCACGGCACTCTGTGGATGCGCTGGTCTGCTGGCTCTTTATGCCCCCCACGCCACCGGCGAGCTTACCCGCCACTACGAAAACGAACGTCCCCTTTTTGAGTGGCGCGAGATGGCGGAACACATGGCCCGCGAGGCCAATAACCGGGACATGATCTTCTATGCGTCGGGCTTTCATCACGATGATTCAGGCGGCTCCTACTACGAAATAACGTTGGAGTTCTACCTGAAACGCTTGCTGCCTGAACCCGGCCCACTCCTGGCCCGCGCCCGAAAACATCGCCTGAGCGGCCTGGACAAGGCGGCGCTTCGGGAAGCCTTGAACGAGGCCCCTCAAAGCGCAATGTGGATAGTCGCAAAGCCTTCCCAATTGGACGATGAAATGCTGGCCTTCATAGAACGCGTGGCGGACGCGAATCCGGTGCGCGGAGACGCTTCGCTCTACGTGGTGGGTGAACCAACGGTCAACATTCTAAACAACACGGACTTCGCCACGGTGGAAGAAGAGGGCTGGAGTCCTTCGGCGGGCCAGGAGGCGGTCGACGCGGTCTACAATGGGGAGAAGCGAAAGGTGCTTAAGATTCATTCAGATCAGCCCGACATCAACCGCTCGGTCCGGTTTCCGATATCCGCCGAAGACACGCAGGCGCGACCGTTAAGGGAAGGACACACCTACACGCTGTCGTTCTACCTTCGGGCCAAGGATGTACAACCCGGCAAATATTGGAGCCGCGTCGCCAAGATTGTGGTGGGCGGACACCGAGCGGACGGAACGGACCTATGGGTGGAGCAGTTTCAGATTCGCGAAACCCATCCCTGGCGGCGGTATACCGTTCACCTTACCCCCGGCCGCAATCTGCCCGCGGACATAGAGCAGGCAGACATCGTTATTGGGTTGTTCGGCGGAACAGGGACTATCTGGGTGGATCGCGTTCAACTCGAGGAAAAACCCTACCCAACCGTCTACACCACGGGCGAACGTTTACCCGTTCCCGAACGATTTGAGACGGAATAGCGGTTGGCTCGACAAGACGCCGAAAATCGCCAAGCCCCTACGCGCTTCCGCCATGCTGGGGCTTTGGCGCACTTCGTTGAATGACTCATGGGCAGCCGGCGCTTCGGTCTTCCGCCGACCCGCCTTTTGCCCTATCGCACGCGCAACGACACCGATCCCAGTCGCACTGGAATTTCCGAGGGCTCGTCCAAATACCGGCGAAACACCTGCGCGAATGTGATGGGGATCACCGTGCTTCTGTATGGCCAATTTCCCTTCGGCATGCGACACCCTACTCGCTTGAACTACAAGTTCCCGCCCACGTAAGGCGTTATCCACATTGTACAGGTTCTGAACAAGGGAAATGCTTCCAGTCAGTGGGACGGGGAAGTCCGCCACCGTTCCTTGTTCGGGGTCATCCCCAACCCCGGCGCAAGGGCTTCGTTTCCTTCTCCCCAGCGCGATGCGTGCCACGGCAGATTTACCGAGCTCATCGGCGCCGCATTCCATTAGGGTTGACATAATTACGCACAACACTCTAGATGCGACAACTAGCGGCTTTGAAATGTTCGAACGAGATCTCCTTTCTTGGTTGAGGTGTGCGTGCGGAACATCCGCCGTGCATTTTGCGCGTGGAAAAAGGCGCGTTTCCGCGGGGAACACCGGAGCGTTGAGGGCTGGCCATGAAGCCGGGAACTTCCCGTTTGGCCGCGGGGTTTAACTGAACAAAGGCGCGATAGCGGATCGCGACAAGGCGAGAATGGCGACAACGCCGTTACAAGAAAGAGGACCATGTCATGACGAAAAACATCATAGTGGCCATCGTCACCCTATCCCTGGGGGCCATCGCGGGGACCATAGTCACTCAAACCCGTTTGAGCGGCGAAATGGAACAGCTCCGGGCCGAGCACCGGGAGAGCCTGAGACTCGCCAGCGAGAGTCAGGAGGCCTTGGCTTCAACGGAGCGGCGGGCCGAACGGCTGGCCCAACAAAACACCCATCTCGAGGATCGCTTGGACCGCCTCCACGCCACACTCGAAGACGTCCGGGGTGATACGGGCGCGGTCGGCGCTCAAGAGGAAAGCGACTCCCTGGACTGGGAGGCCATGGCGGGGGTCGAAGATGCCCGCATGGAGATGCCGCAGGGGGAAGATGCCGCCCAGCGGGAGGCGGCCTTGAACTGGCGCGAGGAACTGGCCAGAGAGCGCGAGGAGGATGCCGAAGCAACCGAGGAAGAGCGCGAGGCGAGGCGCGAAGCGAGACGGCAAGAATGGGAGGAGCGTGCGCAGCAGATGCGGGATGATATGCGGGAGCGCTTGCAAGAGGCGATCCAGACCGCGGAGGATCCGCAGTCCCGTGACCGCATGACGGCCGTGGCGGAATACAGCGAGTATATCATGGAGCTGCGCGAGCAAATGCGTGACGTCGATGAAGCGCAACGTGAAGAATTGGTTCAAGAGATGCGCGAGGCCGGGCGCGAGGTGCGCAACCTTGTCGAAGAGCAGCAGCAGCACAACCTGATGAACGTCGCCGAACAATATGGCATCACCGACGAGGCCGAGGCGCGCGCGTTGATCGAGTCCCTCGACCAAGCCCGGTCCGATAGTATCTGGGGCGGCGGCCGGCGCGGCGGCATTCCAGGCGTCATGGGCCGCGGTGGGCCCGGTGGCGGCCGAGGCCGGTAAGGCCGGGCGTGCTGCCGATGATGGGCTCGGGCAAACAACGAATTGCCGCCACGGAGGGAGTGGAAAGGAGAAGGTACGCTCCTCGCGAAGGGCTAGCTGAAAAGAAGGGGCGATGGTATTCTGTTCCACTAGATAGTGCTTGGGTATACCCGTCGCTTATCCCGTTCCCTGCGC
>JAWOFY010000376.1:0-12338 GCA_046497285.1 Candidatus Hydrogenedentota bacterium | reverse complement strand
AAGGGCAAGCGCGGCAGCCTGCTGGGCGTGCTCGACCGGACGCACACCAGCATGGGCGCTCGGAAACTCCGGCATTGGATTTTGCATCCCCTGGTGGACGTGGCCGCCATCACGGATCGCCTCGATGCCGTGGAAGCGCTGCACGACAGCGTGGAACTGCGGCTCAACTTGCGCGAGACGCTCCGGGGCGTAGCGGACCTCGAACGGCTCATGGGCCGGATCACGGCGCGTACCGGCAACGCCCGGGATGTGCGCGCATTGGGCGACAGCATTGCCCACGTGCCCACCTTGCGCGAGCGGCTCCAACCCGTGGATGCGCCGCTGCTGGCGGCGTTGCGGGAGCAGATGGATGAACTCACCGATGTCGCGGCATGGATTCAAGACGCCATCGTCGATGAACCGCCCCTCGCCGTCATGGAAGGCGGCCTCATGCGCGACGGCTACGACGAGGAATTGGACCGCCTGCGGGACCTCGTCTCCGGCGGACGCGATTGGATTGCGGCGTTGCAGCGGGACGAGAGCGCGCGCACGGGCATTTCGAACCTTAAAGTGGGGTATAACAAAGTCTTTGGCTACTACATTGAAGTGACCAAAGGCCAGATCCATCTCGTGCCGGAAGACTACGAGCGGAAACAAACCCTCGTCAACGCGGAACGCTACGTGACGCCCGCCCTCAAATCCCGCGAGGAAGAAATCGTCACCGCGCAAGACCGCATGCAACGTCTCGAATACGACCTCTTCGTCGAGCTGCGGGAACGCATCGCGAACGAGGCCCGGCGCATCTACGGCACGGCGGACGCCATCGCCGCGTTGGATGTCCTGCTGAGTTTCGCGGAAGTCGCCGCCACGAAGGATTACTGCAAGCCCACGGTGAACGAGAGCGACGTGCTCCACATCCGCGAGGGGCGTCATCCCGTGGTCGAGGACCTCATGGCGCGGAGCGAGTTCGTGCCCAACGACACCACCCTGGACCCCGCCGACGCCGCGCTCCACATCGTGACGGGACCCAACATGGCCGGGAAATCGACCTATCTGCGCCAAGTGGCCCTTATCGCACTCATGGCGCAAATCGGATCCTTTGCGCCCGCCGCCGAGGTCACCGCCGGCGTGGTGGACCGGATCTTCACGCGGGTGGGCGCGGCCGACAACCTCGTCCGGGGCGAGAGCACGTTCATGGTCGAGATGATTGAAACCGCGGGCATCTTGAACACAGCCACCCAGCGCAGCCTGCTGGTTCTCGATGAAATCGGCCGCGGCACGTCCACCTTTGACGGCATCAGCATCGCCTGGTCCGTGGCCGAGCACATCCACGACCGCATCGGCGCCAAGACGCTTTTCGCCACGCACTACCACGAACTGACCGAGCTGGCCAACCGGCTGGCCCGCGCGCGGAATTTCAATGTGGCCGTCCGTGAATACGAGGGGCACGTGATTTTTCTCTACCGCATCGTGGAAGGGGGCGCGGACCACAGCTACGGCATTCAGGTCGCCAAACTGGCGGGCTTGCCGGCCAAGGTCCTTGAACGCGCGCGGGAGATCCTTGAACTGCTCGAATCGGGCAACACCGCCGCCCTCGGTCTGCCGCAGCAGATGTATCTCTTCGCGCCCCAACCCGCCGAAAACGCGGATGCGGCGCCGTCCCAGCCACCGCAAGATGCCCCGGCGGAGCCCCATCCCGTCGAAGCCAAGCTGATGGAGGTCGATCCCGACTCGCTCACGCCCCGCGAGGCCCTCGACGTACTCTACAAGCTCAAGAATCTGCTCGAACGCGGCGAATAGGGAAATGGACATGGGAATTGCCACCGGAAAACCGGGGCGCTCCGTGAACTTGATTTTTCGCGTTGGACACACGTACACTTTTTTCTAAAAGGACTTCTTTCTTGAGAGGATTGCCACCATGTCGAATTCGGACACCCGGGGCCAAGACACACAACGTATCACTCAAGAGACCATTGAGGGATGGGCCGCGGAGTTACTTCGTAAGCATAATCAATACACTGTTCCAGTAAATCCCGTCCGCTTGGCGCAAGCCCAAAACATAAAAGTCAATAACGCCACATTTGTATACGAAGATATAAGCGGGATGATAACCAGAGATGGCGACAACGTCAGGATCCTGGTAAACGCTGATGATCCACCGGAAACAAAACGCTTCACCATTGCTCATGAGATAGCTCACCTTTTCTTGCATTTGTCCGAGGATGGCGAGATTATCGATCGAGAAGGCGATCTTTATCGAATTACAACATCTGAACGATCGAACAAAGAAACACAAGCGAACATGTTTGCCGCGGCCTTGCTGATGCCAAAGGACCATGTAGAGCATTATTGGAGGCAATTCAGATCGGTCGCGAAGCTCGCCTTGCTTTTCGGTGTGCCGGAAGAAACGATGACCCATCGTTTGCGCGCCCTTGAATTGGTGTAGCGGTCAATGTCTGGAGACGAGTCTCGCACCCCCCACACGGATTTGGTCAAGGAAATCGGGGAGAGCGTGTCACCGAATGAAGTGGACGCGTTATTGCATGCACATGATCGGAGTTACAGTATTCGGGCGATCGTGGATGCCTGGGCCAGGCAACAGCAAGAGGATCGCAATCTCCGTAGATATTACGCCAATTGGCTTGTAGGTATCATCACAGCTCAATTGGCAATCATTTATCTCGTCTTGTTCCTGATCGGTTTTGGATTCTTGGATCTGGACTCACAGACGGTAAACGTGTTTGTTGTTGGCGTTTTTGGAGAGACGGCGGTTCTTGGGTATATCGTGTGCCGCTATCTATTCTCCGATTCGAGCAAAGGGACATCCGACATTCTCCAACGTTTCTTGGGAGACCGGTTGGATTAGGCCTGGCCACCAACGGGAACAAGCGCGGCCATTGGCGTGAAGTGGAGGTTCATGGCAGGCTCGTATTCTAACTCTGCCCGCAAGGAGGCGCTCCCCGGTTGCCCTTTCCTAACCGTGATGAAGAACCCATGAGGCAACGGTTGGCGGCGGGGTGCATGTCGGGCACGAGCCTGGACGGGATTGACGCAGCGCTTGTGCGAATAACCGGCGAGGGGCTTGGCATGACCGCCGAGACCGTGCGGTGCGCTTCGCGGCCCCTAGAGGCCTTGGGGGAAGCGCTCCGGCCTCTGACCGAGCAGCGGCCCGTTGACGCGCGGGAATACGCCCGGGTCGCGCTTGAGCTGGGGGAGGCCCACGCGGATCTGCTCGCGGAACTGGCCGGGGACGAACGGCTGGATCTCATCGCGGTTCACGGCCAGACCGTGTTTCATGATCCGCCCCTGTCGATGCAACTCATCAACCCCCACCCCATCGTTCGGCGAATCGGCGCGCCGGTTGTGTTCGACTTGCGCGGGGCCGACCTTGCGGCGGTCGGCCAAGGCGCGCCCATCACGCCGTTGGCCGACCACATTCTTTTTGGCCGGTGTGATGAAGCGCGCGCCGTGGTGAACTTAGGCGGATTCGCCAACTTCACGCGGCTCCCACCCTTCGCGAAGGACGATGAGGCGGCGCTCCGGGCCATTCGCGGTGGGGACATATGCGCCTGCAACCAGCTTCTCGACGCCATTGCCCGGCGCTGTTTTCAACGTCCCTACGACACGGACGGGCAACGCGCCAGCCAGGGCCGAATCAATGAAGCCGCTCACCGCGCGTTGCTCCCCATCCTTTGGGCTCAGGCCAACGCGGGCCGGTCGCTGGGGAGCGGAGACGAGTTAGCGGACTGGGCTGGCGGCCATGGCGCGGTCTGCCCGGGGGACGATCTCGCACGGACGGCGGCCGCCGCCATCGCGCAAGTGATCGCCGAGAGCCTGGGCGAATCGGATCGCGTCATCCTGGCGGGCGGCGGCGCGTTGAACCAAACGCTTTGGGGGGAGCTGAGCCAACGTTCGAAAGCGCCAGTCATGCGCTCCGATAACCTCGGCGTCCCCGCGCAATACCGCGAGGCGATTGCGATGGCTGTCCTTGGGGGCTTGTGCGCCGATGGCGTCCCCATCACCTTGCCCCAGGTTACGGGCTGCGCGCGTCCCGCGCCCATTGCCGGATGCTGGGCATATCCATAATTCCCCGATCTGGGGTCCAGGCGAAAAAAATGGAATCCTGGCGGGTTAGCCAGGATTCCTGCGTGGTTGGGGAAGGAGGCGCACGTGGGCTGTTGGGGGGGCAGCCTCACGTGCAACGAGTAGAGAGGCAAGCTATGGGGTGCTTAGCTCTTTAGGGAAGTCCAAACCACCTTCTGTGTGAAATAACGGGGCGCCCCCAAAGCGGGTTGACAAGCACCGTGAAGATTTCTGGCGAACTTCCCGTTACCCCCGAAATGAAGCCGCAGGAACCGTTTCGCAACGTTACGTAACAGCGCTTACCCCTCAGAATTGGTGGTGGGGAGTTTTTGACGGAGGCGCTGGCTGACTTCCGGGGGCACGAAGGGCGTGAGGTCGCCTCCCAGCTGGCCGATTTCGCGCACGAGCCGGGAGCTGAGGAAGAGGTACTGCTCGGACGGCATCAGGCACACGGTGTCAATGCCGGGCAACAGCTTCTGGTTGGTGATAGCCATGGTGAGTTCGAGTTCGAAGTCGGACGCCACCCGCAACCCGCGCACCAACGCCACCGCCGCCCGTTGCCGCGCGTATTCGACGGTCAAGCCTTCGAAGGCGTCCACCTCCACGCGGGGGATGTGGGTGGTGGTGGCTCGAAGCATTTCCACGCGCTCATCGACGGAGAACAGCCCCGCCTTCTCGGGGTTGCGCGCCACGGCGACCACCACCCTACTGAACATGCGGGTGGCCCGCTCCACGAGGTCCAGATGACCGTACGTGGGCGGGTCGAAACTGCCGGGGTAGATGGCGAGGCGGTTAGGCATGGGGCGGATCCTCCCGAGCCGCCGCTGCAAGGGCCGCGGTATAAACCGTCCGCACAGGCACGCCCGCTTCCTCCGCCCGTTGGCGGCAGTCCTCGTACTCGGGCTGACGCAGATGGGGTTGCCCGTGAAGATGACCAATCTTGACGCGCACTTCACCCCAAGGTGTGGCCGTCCATTCCCAAGAGCGTTCCAAGCAATAGCGGGATTCCGTCCGCATCCGCAACCCCAGGGTGGTCGAATTGGCGAACAGCGCCTGCGTGACGGCTTCCACTTGGGTTTCGTCGCACAAAACCGTTACCAGATGCCCCGGCCGGCCTTTCTTGCCCTGCACCGGCGTGAGAAAGGCGTCCCGCGCGCCGCAATCCATGAGGCTGCCGATGAGCGGCGGGTACAGTTCCGGACTCATGTCGTCAAGCGTGCTCTCAATCACCACGATCGGCTCCGTGCGCAAGCCGGCTTCATCCGTTTTGCCCAGCATGGCCCGCAACACATTGGGCCGATCCGGCAGATCGCGCGTCCCGCTCCCGTAGCCCACCGTCTCGGGGGTCATCGACGGCATCGGACCGAAGCCGCCGGCCATCTGCGCGATGAGGGCGGCTCCCGTGGGCGTGGTCAGCTCGGCTTCCACCCCGCCCCCGTATGAAGGGATATCCTTGACCAACAAGGCCGTGGCGGGCGCGGGGACGGGCATGAGACCGTGGTCGCATTTCACTTGGCCGCCGCCCAACGCCAGAGGCGAGGCGGTCACTCTGCGCACGCCGAGGTCATACAAGGCGAGATGCGCGCCGATCACATCCACGATGGAATCCAGCGCGCCGACTTCATGGAAGTGAACCTTCTCCACCGTGGTTCCATGGACGGCGGCCTCGGCGTCCGCGATCCGGCGAAAGGTGGCCGCGCTGGCTTCCTTGACCTGGGCGGGCAAATCGCCGCCGTCAATGATCTCGAGGATGTGGCGGAGATGCCGGTGCGGTTTCTCGGAGGAATCCACGTGGACGCCGAACTGCGTGGCGGTGACGCCTTTCTTAACCACTTTCTCCGCCGTGATGTGGAACCCCGGCACGCCAAGGCTATTTAGGCCCGTTTCAAGACGCTCGAAGCTCGCGCCCGCGTCCAGCAGCGCGCCCACCATCATGTCGCCGCTTACTCCAGAAAAACAATCGAAATGCAAGGTCTTCATCAACCTGTCCCCATGCGTTTCTTGGCGCCCGTTTCTTGCGGGCGCGCTACGTTTCGCGCGATTGCGGCGCGCCCTTCACGGCCAGGCGGTGAATCATCCCCGCCATGATGCCGGCGCCGAATCCGTTGTCGATATTCACCACGCTCACCCCGGCCGCGCAGGTGTTCAGCATGCCCAGAAGCGCCGCCAAGCCGCCGAAGCTCGCGCCGTAGCCCACGCTTGTCGGCACGGCGATGACGGGTTGGCTCACGAGACCGCCCACGACGCTGGGCAGGGCGCCCTCCATGCCGGCGCAGACGATGATGGCCGTGGCTCCGGTCAACCGTTCCCGGGCCGACAGAATCCGGTGTAGTCCCGCCACGCCCACATCATGAATACGTTCGACCGCGCTGCCCCCCGCCTCGCACGTTAGCGCAGCCTCCTCGGCGACGGGAATATCCGACGTTCCGGCGGAAACCACCGCGATGTAGCCCTGCAATTGCGGCGGCGGCGCCACAGCGATACTCACCGTGCGGGCCGCTGCGTGATGAACCGCGTCCGGATGGACGGCCAGAATCGCCTCGGCCGCCTCCGGAACGCAACGGGTCACCAGCACATTGCTGCCGCGCTCGCGTTGGCGCGACACGATGGCCACAATCTGCTCCGGCGTCTTGCCCGCCGCGAACACCGCCTCCGGAAATCCCTGACGCAACGCTCGGTGGTGATCCACCTTGGCGAAGCCGATGTCCTCGAACGGCAAGTCGCGCAAACGGTTCAAGGCCTCGTCGACGGGGGTGGCTCCCGTGGATACCCCCTTTAAAAGCTCGCGTAACCGTGTTTCGTCCATAAGATTCGACTCAACGCTCCGTAGTTACTGGCCTCCGGGACTCATTCCGAATCCCATGTTGTTTTGAAAAAACCAGACTATAGCATGAGTGGCGCGCAATTCCAATGCGAGCAGCAGACCATGCGCCAGCGCAATCCAATTCCTTGCTCCAATTGCGTTTGTTTGGATTTCGCATGTATGATTGCAAACCAGCACAGCATCGTTTGGAGTAGCGGAGGTGATTGAATGGGACGCACCACGGGATGGAACGGGCGCGAGACGGATTGGACCGCCCTGGAAGAACGAACACGGGCGGCCATGCTGGAGCAAACAGACGAGGAAGCGGCCTGGCTTGCGGGAGTGACCTCGGCGCGCAGGGTGCTCCGGAGTTACAGCACCAGTTTCTTCTTGGTCACGCGCTTTCTGCCCGCCCCGAAACGCCATCAAGTGGAAGTCATCTATGCCGCTGTGCGGTATCCCGATGAGATTGTGGATACGTTCGCCCTGAACTCCGCTGAGTCCATCGCTCGGCTGGAAGCCTTGCGATCGGTTTACAGAAAAGCGCTGGAATACTCCTCCCTTCGGGAGCGTTTGGATAATGGAACGCCCCCGTTTGTGGCCTTGTTTGCCCGAGTAATTCGAAACAATAGCGTTCCGCCGCCCTACTACGAGGCCTTTCTCGACGCCATGGCGCGGGATGCGCGGCCCCGGCCCTTCGCCACGCTGGATAACCTGATCGAGGAATACGTTTACGGCAGCGCCATTGTGGTGGGATACTTCCTCGCCTACGTCTACGGCCCACACCGTGAGGACGATTTGCCTCGCGCAATGCGCGCCGCCCGGGACCTCGGGATCGCCCTACAGCTTACGAACTCCCTTCGCGACGTAACGGAGGACCACCGGCGTGGCCGCCTGTATATGCCGCTGGATATGCTTCGAGAAGAAGGGTTGGACAGCAACCCCAACCCCCTGGACCCCGCTCAGCAGGGTCCTCTGGCCCGTGTGCTGAAGCGGGTGGCGGACTTCGCGGAGGAATGCTACGAGGCGGCCGCGCAGGACCTTGACGCGTTCGCGCCTGATAGCCGCACGGCCATCCACGCCTGCATCGAGGTGTACCGCCAACTGAATCAGCGGATCGCGGAGAGCCCGCGGCATTGCATTCTGCATCGCGCGCATGTGCCGGTGAGCACCAAATTCCGCGTCTTACCGGGCAGCAAATACTGGCGGCTGCCCCTTGCCTATTTGAGGCCGTGAATGAATTCTTCTAGCCCAACAGCGTCCCATCCCCCTATCGCCATCATTGGAGGAGGGCTCGGCGGACTAAGCGCCGCCATTCACCTGCGCGTGCGCGGTCATGAAGTGACCGTGTTCGAGAAGGAAGACGCGCCCGGCGGAAGGGCCAGCCGCATCGTCCAGGAGGGGTTCACCTTCGATACGGGGCCAACACTTCTCAATTATCCGTGGGTCTTCGAGGAGTTGTTCGCTGCCGCGGGAAAACGACTCGCCGATTACGTGCAGCTACTGCCCGTGGATCCCAGTGTCGCGTACCAATGGCCCGACGGCGCCCGGCTCGAACTCACCAGCCAATACGACCAGCTACGCGCGAATTTGGAGGCGCTTGAACCCGGCGCAGGCCTTGGCCTAGCCCGGTTCTTCCGCGATGCGCACGCCAAGTACGCCCTCTCCTTCGACAAGCTCGTAACCCGTAACGCGGACAATCCGCTGGCGTGGTTGGGCGGACTGTCGTTCCGGGACATGCTCCGCACCAGCATCTGGCGGTCGCTGTATGGCGAACTGGGCCGCTTTTTCCGCAATCCGCGAATCCGGGAAGCCTTCGGCGCCTACGGTATGTACCTCGGGGGGTCGCCTTTTGATCTGCCAGGCATTTTTTCTATCCTGGCCTATGGCGAACTCGCCTATGGGTTGTGGCTGCCCAAGGGCGGGGTCTACGGGCTGGTGGAGGGGATGGCGAATCTGGCCGAGGAGCTTGGCGTCCGCATTCGTTGCAACACGCCCGTGCAGGCCATCCAAGTGAAGAACGGGGCTGTGCGCGGTCTGAAACTGGCCGATGGCGAAACGGAAGACTGGCGGCTCGTGGTATCCAACGTGGACGCGCCCACGACAAACACCCAACTCGTCGATGACAAGGCCTTTCGCGAGGCGGCGCAGCGCAGGATAAACCGCGTCGCCATGACGCCCAGCGTTTACACCTTTTACTGGGGCGTCCGACGTCCGATCTCCGGGATTGGTCACCACACCATCTTTTTGCCGGAGGACTACCGGGGGGCGTTCACGGATTTGTTCAAGAACGGCCGTCTGCCCGCCGGGCTTCCCTTTTACACCAGCGTGGCCTCGGCCACGGATCCCGGGTTGGCGCCTCCCAACGGGACCAGTGTGTTCGTGCTCGCGCCCGCCCCTCTTCTGGGTCCGGCGAATGGCCATGCGGACCCCGTTGATCCCAGCATCATCCGTGAGCGCGTGCTCACGCGCTTGAATCACCATGGGGTTGACCTCTCCGAGGCGGATATTCACACCGAGACCGTGTACACCCCAACCGAGTGGCGCGATCGCTTTGGGCTCTACCGGGGTTCCGCCTTTGGCGAGGGGCACACGCTATTCCAGATGGGGCCTTGGCGTTCCCCGAATTACGCGCGAGCCATCGAAGGGTTGTATTACGTGGGCGCCGGCGTCCCGCCGGGCACGGGGATGCCCATGGTGGTTCTCGGTGGCCGGATGACAGCCGAACGGATCGCGAGCCATGCACGTTAAGCGTTACGGAACCGGCTCGGAGCAGGTATTTCTGGCGGTCCACGGATGGGCGGGCAATTACCGCACGTTTGCTCCGCTAGCGCGGCATTTGCCGGACAACGCGTCGATGTTGGCCGTGGATTTGCCGGGCTACGGCAAGTCTCCCCCGCCTCCCGCATGGCGGATGGAATACATCGTGGATGAACTAGTGGAGACGGCCCGGCAGGCGCCCGGCGGGCCAATAACCTTCATGGGGTTGTGCAGCGGGGCGGTGCTCGCGTTGATGGCGGCGAAGGAAACGCCCGAGCGCGCGGCGCGGGTCGTCATGATTGATCCGTTCGCCTATGTGCCGTGGTATTTTCGGATCTTCCTCTGGGGAAGCTTTGGCTATTACGCCTATCATGTGACGTTCGCCAATTCCCTCGGACGCCGGTTCACCAATCGTTCGCTGGCGAGCCGCCGGACCGGGAAAAGCAACCTTACCAAAGCCTTCGCGCAGGTGGATCACTCGGTTACGCTTTCGTACTTGCGTATGTTCAACACGGTGGACACCATGGGCCCCTTCAAGGAGATGCGCTTGCCCATCGACATCGCCTACGGCGCACGCACGTTCGCGGCGGTGAAGGATTCCGTGGCCAAGTGGCGCGCCCAATGGCCTCAAGCGCGGGCGTGGGAACTCCCGGGAGCGGGCCATCAACCCATCGAAGAGGCCGGGGCTTCGCTGGCGGAGGTGGTGTTCAACGGAGCGGCGAAGGAATGACGCCCCTCGGGTGGGTGGTCTTCATCCCCGCGCTCGTGACCGCGATGGTGATGGCGTGGAACGTGATTCAATGGCCTCGAATCGAACCGGCGCCCACGGCGGCCGCCCCGCAAGAGCGTGTCTCCGTCTTGATTCCAGCGCGGGACGAGGCGGAACGCATCGGCCCGTGCATAACAAGCGCGCTCGCTCAGGGCGATGCCGTGGCGGAAGTGCTGGTCTATGACGACCATTCGACCGACGGAACCGGCGAAGCCGCTTGTGCCGCCGCGGAGGGAGACACTCGGCTTCGCGTGTTGCCGCCTCAGCCACTGCCCGAAGGCTGGGCGGGCAAACCGTTCGCATGTCATACGCTGGCCGGGGAAGCGAAGGCGCCTTGGCTGTTGTTTCTCGACGCGGATGCGCGCCTCGCGCCGGGTGGATTGAACGCCATGCTCATGGAGGCGCGCCGGCGCGAGGTAACGCTTCTTGCGCCGTGGCCGGGCATAGAACAGCATGGGGCTTGGGAGCAACTCCTTATGCCCCTGCTCAACTTCTGTGTGTTCACCATCTTTCCCGCCCCACTGGCGCTGCGGAGGCGGGATTCCTCGATGGGATTGGCGCATGGCGCCTGTATCTTGGCCAAGACAGAGACGTACCACCGCGTTGGCGGACACGAGACGGTCCGCGGCGCGCTCTTCGAGGATACGCGGCTCGCGCGGCAATGGCGCGCTCAAGGCGAGCAAAGCGCGTGTTTGGATGGAAGCCGGGTGGTTCAGGTGCGTATGTACGACACGCTTGGCGGTATCTGGCGGGGATTCGCCAAGAACGTCCATAGCGGTTTCGAGCGGCAGTCGAGTTTCTGGCTTTTCATGGCCGCGCACGCCGGGGTGGGCATGGCGCCGTTTGTTATTGCCCCGTGGCGCGCGCTGATTGGCGTTTCGGCGGGTGGATGGCTCGCCGCGGCCCTTTGCGTGCTCGCCGCGCGGGCCCTGCTGACGTGGCGTTTTACGTACGCATGGTGGTCCGTCCTACTGCACCCCGTGGCCGAGACCCTGTTGATCGCGCGCGGGATCGCGGCATGGGGCCTATGGGTAACGGGACGAGGCCCGGAATGGAAAGGCCGCCGCTATCCCAGCGCGGGCAGGGCGGCGTCCGCGACGAAAGAAAGGCAAGGCTTGTGAAGACGGTTATCGTGGGAGGCGGACTCGGCGGAGTGGCGCTGGCGCTGCGGCTGGCGGCGCAAGGTCTTTCGGTGACCGTGTGCGAGAAAGGGCCGCGCTTGGGCGGGAAGATGAACCGATGGAGCCCCGACGGCTACACGTTCGATACAGGGGCCTCCCTCATCACCATGCCGAGCGTCTTCTCCAGCTTGTTTCAGGCCGCGGGCGCCCGCATCGAGGATCACCTTGATCTCATGCGGGTGGAGCCCTTTGCCCGATACATTTTCCCGGACGGCGTTGAATTCACGTACAGCGCCAGTCTGCCACGTTGGACGAGAGAGCTGGACCGCATCGAGCGGGATGGCGCGCAACGCTTTTTCCGCTTCATGGAGCTGGGCGCCCGGCTGTTTCACCTTTCCTCCGCCACGTTTCTGCGCCGTCCCGTAAACGCCCCCCCCGACGCGGCCGTGTTGCGGGCGTTGCGCCACGCGCCGCTTCGGCATCGGTGGGGCAATTATCACCGAACCGTCGCCAGCTACTTCAAGAGCCCCCATCTCATTCAGCTCTTCGACCGCTATCCCACCTACGTGGGCTCCTCCCCCTATGCGTGTCCAGCCACCCTGGCCGTCATCCCCTATCTCGAATACGCCTTCGGCGGCTGGCACATCCGCGGAGGACTCTATCGTCTTATCCAGACACTCGCGGCGCTTGCCGCCGAACACGGGGTCACCTTCCGATGCGACGCCCCCGTGGCGCGCATCGAGCACAGCGGGAACCGCGTCAAAGCGGTGGTCTTGGAAGACGGAGAGGTCATCCCCGCGGCGCGACCTCGGGCTGACCGCCA
>JAWOFY010000197.1:0-5520 GCA_046497285.1 Candidatus Hydrogenedentota bacterium | reverse complement strand
TGCAAAGCACGGTCCTGCTCACCTATCTCGACCACGAAATGTGGGCCCGCACCACCTGCGCCCAGATCACCTTTCTTCTCGGCGGACAACTCCATGGCCGGCGGCTGGCGATAACGGGTTCGCCTCCCCTCGTACTGCGCGCGGCGGGTGATTTCGTGGAGGCCGGCGCGCACGTCGCCCTGGATAGCGATGCGGCGCCAGACGCCTCCATCCCCGGCGCGGAGCGGATGCCACTGGACGAGGCGGTGCGCTCGGCCGAGGCTGTCATTTCCTTGTCGCCCCGGCAACCGGCCATCACGGCGGATCACGTCGCCGAGATGGAGCACGCCATCTTGCTCTACGATGGCGGCATCGGTTCCTTGCACCCCGAAGCCGTCCCCGCCGCGGAAGAACGGGGTATCCGCGTGGTGCGCGTGGACATGCGGCCCAGCCTCGCCGCGACGGCCCTGGAACGCATCGCCATGAAACGCCTTGTCGACACGCACATGGGCCGCGCCAACTGGAACGGCGTGGATGTGGTGGCGGGTGGACTCATCGGCCGCGAGGGGGACGTCATCGTGGACAGCATCAGCCGGCCCACGCGCGTCATCGGCATCGCGGACGGCAAGGGCGCCATCGTCCGGCCCGATCCCGCCGACGAACGCGTGCACCGTGCGCGCCAAGCCATCGCCTCCCACGCCCTCGCCCGCACGAAACCCGGCAACGGCTGAGGGGGATGGCAATCGATTTTTCGGGAGCCGGTGAAGCACGCGGAGCAGGAGGTATAATGAAAGTGAACTACTACTCCGATACGGACTCTCTATATATCGACCTATCTGAACAAACCAGTGTGGAGAGCCGGGAGATTTCGGAAGGAATTGTCCTGGACTACGATGCCAACGGGGATCTGGCCGGAATCGATATCGATAACGCGAGTCAAAAGGTCGATCTCCACAAGCTGACCGTGAGCAAGCTTCCGGGCTCAATCGAAACCATTGCTAGTTGATGCAACCCATGGAGACGCGCAATTGACCCATGCCTGAACCCCGCTGGCGCCAACGATCGCGGCAGTATGAGAAAGCCGTCCGCCTTCTGGGCGAAGCCTTGGAGGGCGGGGCGGACCGTTTGTCCGATCTGGAGAAGGAGGGGGTTATCCAGCGTTTCGAGTATACCTTCGAGCTGGCCTGGAAGACGCTCAACGATTACTTGGCCCATGCCGGTTTAACGCCCGATACCATCACGCCCCGCGCCGTTATCAAAGAAGCGTTTGGCGCGGGTATTCTGCCCGAGGGCCAGCCGTGGATCGATATGCTCGAGCACCGCAATCTGATGAGTCATACCTACAATCACGAGATCTTGCACGAAGCGATCGAAGCCATACACAACCGCTACGTGGTTCTTCTGGACCAACTGCGCGAATGGTTGACCGAACGGAGCGAAACCTGAGCGAAACAAAGCGCCCTTCGGGCGGAGGGGGACCTCCGTCCTTTGCCTTACCCAATCGCCATGGTATATGCTTTCGGCGTCACTTGGAATGTACTGGTTTATGTCCTTCGACGACGTGGAGGCGGCGGCTAGATGAAAGCAATGATGTTAACGGGGATTCGCCAGATGGAAATGCGCGAAGTTCCCGATCCGAAAATTGAGCAAGATGATGACGTCCTCATTCGCATGGGCGCGGTGGGGGTGTGCGGCTCCGATGTGCATTACTACACCACGGGCCGCATCGGTAGCCAAATCGTGGAGTATCCGTTTACGGTGGGCCATGAGTGCGCGGGCACGGTGGAGGCCGTGGGGCCCGGAGCGAAGGATCTGAAGCCCGGCGACCGCGTGGCGATCGATCCCGCCATGCCCTGCTGGGAATGCGACCAGTGCAAGGTGGGCCGGCCGCACACCTGCCGCAACCTGCGCTTTCTCGGGTGCCCCGGCCAAGCGGAAGGGAGCCTGAGCGAGTACCTCGTCATGCCGGAGTCCTCGTGTTTCGTCTTACGCGACGAGACCGCCTTCGAGATGGGCGTGCTCAGCGAACCGCTGGCCATCGGCGTCTATGCCTGCAAACTGGCGGGAGCGCTGGAAGGCAAACGCATCGGCATCCTTGGCATGGGACCCATCGGCCTGAGCGTGCTTTTGCCCGCCAAGCATTGGGGCGTGGAAAAGGTCTACGCCACGGACAAGATTGATGAGCGGCTCAACGTGGCCCGCCGGTGCGGCGCGGATTGGACGGGCAACCCGGACACGGACGACATAACCGGGCAGGTGGCGGAAGCGGAACCGTTGCTGTTGGACTACGTCTTCGAGTGTTGCGGGCAACAAGATGCCGTGGACCAGGCCGTTCACATGCTGAAGCCGGGGGGCGCGCTGCTGATGATCGGCATCCCCGAGGTCCCGCGCATCAGCTTCGAGATCGACCTCATGCGCCGCAAGGAGATCTGCTTCCAAAACGTGCGGCGGCAAAATGAATGCACCAAACTCACGCTGGACCTGCTCGAAGAGGGCGCCCTGCCCGCCGCTGGGGATATGATCACCCACCACTACGCCTTCGAGCAGACCAAGGAAGCCTTCGACCTCGTCACCGAATACCGCGACGGCGTGGTCAAGGCGATGATTACGTTCGAGTAACCGCGCTCTAAACCCAAAAGGGGGAACCTATCCATGGATTACCATAAACAATACGCCGAACAAGTGGAAAGCTTCGTTCTCGTCTGCCATAAACTCGCCCAGCACATGTATGTGACGGGGTTTGGCGGCAACTGCGCCTGGAAAATGGATGACGACGTCCTCATGATCACGCCCACCCAGATGAACAAGGGCGCCATCCGGCCACAGGATGTCTGTTTCATTACCATGAACGGCGAAAAGCTCGCGGGCGAACGCAAACCCACCGGCGAGACGCCCATGTACGTGAACTTCTTCCGGGAACGGCCCGACATCCAGTCCGTCGTCCACTGCCATCCGCCCTACACCAACGCCTTCGCCATTACCAAGGGCAAGAACTGGCTCATGCGCCCGCTGTTCCCCGAGACCATCACCGAGGTCGGCCCCGTGCCCGTGGTGCCCTACGGCGAACCGCTGACCCAAAAGCTGGCCGACGCCTTCACGCCCCTGTTGCCCAAGTACAACGCTTTTCTCATGGAGAACCACGGCCTCGTTATCATGAGCCGGCTGGGCATCGAGTGGACCATGATGAACACCGAACTGCTGGAGATGACCTCCCTCCACATCCTAAGCGCCATGCAGCTCGGCGCCGGCATCAAGGAGATCAGCAAGGACGACATCCGGGACATGGACAACGTCATGCACTCCCGCAGCCTGCCCTACATGGGCGCGCCCGGCGCCTATGAGTCGCTCGTGGATGTCTACTTCAGCGAGGACTGAGGCGCCCGATGCCCCTCTTGTTTGGCGGCAAGCCGTTGATGGGAAATTCAGCCCTTTTTCATGTAGACAATGCTCTTCAACTCATCCAGGATTTCTTGTTGCCGTTGAAACAGCGAGTGCATAATCCTGGCGCATCCTCCAAGGATTGGTGTCATCCCTTGCACACAGCGGGGGGCGTTGGGTATAGTTGGGATGCATTAGGAAGCACGCCCCGATAGTTCAACGGATAGAACAAGTCCCTCCTAAGGATTAGATACAGGTTCGATTCCTGTTCGGGGCGCTTTTTTTGTTGCTCTAAGGTCTTCTCACAATTCGCAGACGTGGGACCACATCTTGACGGGAGCGCCGTACATGGCCTCGAGATCATGGGCGCGCACCTCCTCGACCGCGCTCACCACGAGGCGTTGGTTCAAACACGCCACGCGGTTTACGTACGCAGAGATAAACCCCAGATCGTGGCTCACGAGCACGATGGGCATGCGGGCATGGAGTTCGCGCAGCATATCGTAAAAGCTTTGCTCAACGCGGCTGTCCACGCTGGCGGTGGGTTCGTCCAGGGCAAGCATGTCGGGCTCGGACGCAAGCGCGCGGGCCGCCAGCATTCGTTGCCGTTCGCCGCCGGAAAGCGCCGAGATTTCACGCTTGGCGAGCGGTTCCAGGTCGACCGCCGCCATCGCCCGGTCCGCCGCCTCGCGGTCTTGGGCCGTGTAACGGCGTCCCACCTTGGTATGGCCTAGCCGCCCCATCAGCACGGCCTGCTCGACCGTGATGGGGAAATCCGCATCAAATTGGGCATGCTGAGGGATGTACCCGATGCGGTGGCGCGTGCGTGAAGGCGCTTCACCGAACACCCGAACAGTCCCCGCATCGGGCTCGATAAGCCCAAGGATTATCTTCAGAAGGGTCGTCTTTCCCCCGCCGTTAGGACCGATAACCGCGATGAAGTCGTCCTGGCGGATGTCTAGATTGACCTGATCCAACACAAGGTTCCGCCCATACCGGAAGGATACGTCCTTGACTTTGACCACGGGCTCGGGTTGGGTCATGACAACGCCTCCCTTATGGCGCGGGCGGTGGCGCGCAGATTCTCGGCGTAGTCGCGCGCCAAGGGATCCAGCACTTCCACGCGCGCGCCGATCTCGCCGGCGAGGACTTCCGCGGCCCTGCTGTCGAACTGTGCTTCCAAGAAGATCACCTCCACCGCTTGTTCCTGTCCTTCGCGCACGAGGTTCCCGAGAGACTGAACGCCGGGATCCTTGCCCTCATGCTCAATCGCCTGCTGCTCTAAACCGTAGGCGTCGGCGAAATAGCCCCACGCGGGATGATACACCCAAAAGGTCTCGCCTTGCACGGGTTCAAGGATGGACGCCAGTTCCTGGTCGAGTTCCTCGAGTTCCTCCACGAGCGCTTCCTCGCGCTCGGCGTAGAATTCCGCATTATCCGGGTCCAGTTCCCGCATGGCCTCGCCCATGACCCGGACTTGCGTGATCATGTTGGTGGGGGCGAGCCACGTGTGGGGATCCGGTTCGCCCGCTTCATAGCTATGTTCATCCGCATGATCATCGCCATGGCCGGGATGATCATGCCCAACGGCCTCGCGCGGTTCAAAGCGCCGTTTTTCCACGCCTTCCGTCCCGTCCACCACCTTCATGTCCGGGTTGAGACGGCGTATCCGATCCCAGTTGTTGTTCTCGAATGGCGCGCCGGCTCGGACGTAGAGGCTGGCGTTGGACAGGGCCTCCAATTCGGAAGGCCGGGGTTCGTAATAATTGGGAGCCATCCCTGGCGGAAGCAAAACCCGCACCTCCGCCTTGTCTTGCACGAGACGTTCCGCGAAGTGTCCTTGGGGCGGGATGCTTACATACACGATGGGCGTATCCGAAGCGCTCGGTAAACCGTCCCCGCCACACCCCAGCATAGCCAGCGGCAACATGATAAGTACTATGGCGAATGGACAGATGGAACAGCGAATGTCGTAATTCATTATGCGAATGTTCCTTTCCGGATATTAGAGGCCATTTGCTTTCCGAAAGGGATGCTAGCATAATGAGAATCCATTTTCAATACAGCGACTTGCAGAAGTCCCTTAGTCGAGGGTAAATCTTGCTCAGAATCGCTGTATAGTGCTCGAAATACTCGGTATTGTAATTGGTTGCGGCGGCAAGG
>JAWOFY010000434.1:0-5932 GCA_046497285.1 Candidatus Hydrogenedentota bacterium | reverse complement strand
TGGGGGTTCCTTGTCTCAAACAAAGAAGAAGGCCGCGCAACTCACGCGATTGGCGGTGGCGCGCGATTGGCTGTACCGGGCAGAGACCAGCGGCTAGATTGCCACGGGATTCGTGGCGTCTGCATGCATTTGCCGCCGCGCTTGGGGCACATCTCTTCTGGCTTTTTCCGAGACATTCTGCTCGCAAGGGTAACCACATGCATCTAATCAACAAGAGTCTACCGGCAACCCAATCGAAAACGGAAGCATCTGGGGACGCAGCCGGCGCTAAGCCCGTCATTGAATGCCGCCAGCTATGGAAGGCGTTTGGCGCCGTCCAGGCCGTGCGGGAGACGGACTTGTCCATTCGGCAGGGGGAATGCTTTGGGATGCTGGGTCCGAACGGGGCGGGCAAGTCGACGGTGATTCGCATTTTGTATGGCGCCACGCCGCGCAGCGGGGGCGAGGTCCGTGTTTTCGGGCTGGATCCCGCCACGGACGCCCGCTCGATTAAAAAACGGCTGGGCGTGGTTACGCAGGACAATTCCCTCGACGAAGACATGGCCATGCGGGCGAACATGATGATGTACGCCCGTTGCGTTGGGGTGCCCCGGAAAGAACGGGGCGCCCGCGTGGACGCCCTGCTGGAGTCGATGGCGTTATCGCGCCGCGCACAGGCGCGTATCCGCGAACTATCCGGCGGCATGCAGCGCCGGCTGGTGTTTGTGCGCGCGTTGCTGGCGCGCCCGGACTTGCTTATCCTTGACGAGCCCACCACCGGGCTTGACCCCGCCGTGCGGCTTCATCTCTGGGAACACGTCCAGATCCTCAAGGACGAAGGCGTCACCATCTTGCTCACCACGCATTACATGGACGAGGCGGAACGCCTTTGCGACCGGCTCATTATTATGGACGAGGGCGAAGTGCGGGCGGAAGGTTCCCCGAAGGAGCTTATCAACCGCCATACCCCGGGCACCATCGCCGTGTTGCCGCCGACAAACGGCGCCCGCGAGCGCGTGGAGGCGGTCACGCAACGCGACCCCGCCTTTTCGTGGTTCGAGGATCGCGCCGGGGTCAATGTGCGCGGACCGGATCTGCGCGCCGTGGAACAGTTTCTCTTGGACCAAGGGCTGCAGCCGAGTGTGCTACGGCCCGCCAATCTGGAGGACGTGTTCCTTGAAGTGACGGGAAGGGAGCTGAGCGCCAATGAGTGAGACCTTCGTCCTCGCTTGGCGCGTGGCCATGCGGCACTGGGACGTGTACCGTCAGAACTTCCTCGCCAACATTTCGCCCACGATTTCCGATCCGCTCTTCATCATCCTTGCGTTCGGCCTTGGCCTGGGGGCGTACGTGACCGATGTGGAAGGCCGGAGTTTTCTGGTGTATATCTCCGCCGGGCTGACCGTGGCGACGGCCCTGTGGACCGCCTTCTTCGAAACCAGTTACGGTTTCTTCATCCGCTACACCTACGAAGGCGTGTATCACGCCATGCTGACGACTCCCATCGGCCCGCGCGACATCATCCTCGGCGAATACCTTTGGGTGGCCATGAAAGGCGCCGGCATGTCCACGGGCGTCACGCTCGTGTTGTTGGCGTTTGGCGTAGTCGAGCTTCCCTTGGCCTGGACCATTCCCTTCATCGGAGCCGTCGTCGCCATCGCCTGCGGCGGCATCGGACTTATATCCGCCTCCTTGGTAAAGAACATCAACCAGTTCCAAATCGTCTACGCCATTCTGATGAACCCGCTGTTCTTCTTCTCCGGCATCTTCTTTCCTCTTACGGATACCCCGCGCATCGTTCAGGTCATCTGCTACGCGTCTCCGCTGTATCACGGCGTGCGTCTGGGCCAGGCGGCGCTGTGGAACGAGGATTTCGGCGGCGCCCTGCTTCACCACGGTCCCCTGCTGCTCGTATTGACCGCCATCCTGTTCCCGCTGGGATGGGTGAGCATTTTCCCCAAGCTGCACCGGTGACGATCGCGGCGGCGAATTGATGGCGCGGAAGCATGGTAGTATCATAGTGAAGGAGTCATAAGAGAGGAGAGATAGGTCATGAAGGTGGTGTCAATCGAAATCAGCGAAGTCCTTTCCCTCCGGCTTGAACAAGCCGCCCAGGAACGCGGCCAGAGCGAGGCCGCCCTGATGCGCGAGGCGCTGGAACGCTATCTGGGAGAGGAGAAGGCTCCAGCCGAGGGCTCATTCTTGCAGGCCGCCGGCGATCTGGTTGGGTGCGTGGAAGGGCCGGGCGACTTGTCAACAAATCCGAAGCACATGGAAGGCTTCGGCGAGTGAGGGGCCAAGTCCTCTTGGACGCCGGTCCGTTAGTGGCATTGTTGGATCGGCGGGACCGCTACCATGATTGGGCCAAGGAGCAGGCTGACCGCGTCCGATGGCCAATCTCAACGTGCGAGCCAGTGGTTGCAGAGGCCTTCTACTTGCTTCGGGAGTTGCCGCCTGCGCGCGAAGCTATCATGGAACTGCTCGCAAGGGGGGCGCTCACCGTCCCTTTTCATCTTGAAACGCACGTTACTGCCATTGCGTCACTACTGGAACGCTATGCCGATGTCCCCATGTCGCTGGCCGACGCCTGCCTGGTGCACATGAGCGAGATGGTACCCGGGAGTACGCTGTACACCATGGATAGCGACTTCCGCGTCTACCGTCGTCACCGCCGGGAACCCATACCCCTACTGATTCCCACAGACCGATGAGCCAAAGCCCTGTCCGCGGGGCGCGAAGCCGTTCCAAGCCGTTCAGCCGTGGGGGGTATGAAGAAGATACTGCAATCGGTCCGCCAATTCCGGCGGCAAGCGGTCAAGCCAATCGCGACCGATGAGACCAACCTCGATCAGATCGCGTAGATGCGTGCGATCCTTGTCCCAGAATGAGGTCAGTTTCATGGTGACAAGGGGCTCAAGGTCGAGAAGCGTATATGTTTCGTGGGATTCGGCGGCGGAAAGATCGGGAGCGGGCGCGGGATAATCCGCGTGAACCTTTTCCCCAGCAAATACAATATGCACGGCATCCCTTGGCCGCCCGCCGGGACCGTCAAGGAACATATCCACGCCACCAAGTCGGCGGTGAATGAAACCGGCGTTCTCCATCGCGGTTTTCACGGCGTCAAGATGAGCACGCTCCACCATGAGATCCACATCGGCCGTGTTTCGCGCGGCGCCCGGATCCACTTTCGCTACCCACGCGGCGACGGCATTGCCCCCGATCACGGCATAAGGGATGCCCGCATCTTCCAGCGCCCGCGTGGAACGCCGCAATCGTTCCCGCACCTTTTCCACGGCCGAGACCATCCTGTCGAGTACGTCTTCGCCAAATGATGTAACGGTGTGTGGGTGCTTATTTGTGCTCATCGGTTTCCATCCCGTCTCGCGCCGCACCCGTCATTGTACCATGGCGCTACAGCAGTTCGTACCGCCGCGGCATCTTCTCGCGGAAGGCTTCGAGTTCCGGTTCGAACTCGGCTGCAATGTCCAGCGCTGGCATATCCTGTTCCATGAGGCGGCGCAGACGCGGACCGCCCGCGAGGAGGTTGAACATGGGCTTCCATTCGAACTCATCGGGATGCCGCCGGCGGATGGCTTGGATGAGCGCCAGCGTGGTGGTAAAGGGCCGGAACAGCCGTTTGTTGTCCACTTCAAACCAGATGCCCTGGCAGGGCTCGTCTTTGTATTCCGGGTTCGTGGCCATGCCAGGGATACTCGTGGGGGTGTAATCCGCGCGCGCCAACCGGCAGCCAGCCGTCTCTCCGGGCGTCAGCTCCGCCAGGACGGCGTCCGGATCGAGCCAGGGCGCGCCAATGATGTGAAAAGGCGTCCGGGTCCCGCGGCCTTCGTTGACATTGACGCCTTCGAAGAGGCACGTTCCCACATAGAGTAGCGCGGTATCCGGCTCGGGGATGTTGGGCGATGGCGCCACCCAAGGCAGGGACAGCTCCTCGTAATACAGGTCGCGATGCCAGTTGTCCAGCGAAAGGATGCTCACCTCCGGCGCGTTGTCCAGTTCGTGATCCCGGAAATACAGCGCCACCTCGCCCATGGTCATCCCGTGCCGGATGGGAATGGCGGCGCAACTCACCAGCGACTCCGTGTTTTCCGCGATAGGGCCTTCGAGCACGGCCCCGCCTACGGGATTGGGGCGGTCAAGCACGAGCACCGGCACGCCCGCCTCGGCGCACACCGCCATGCAGTTTTTCATCGTGGCGATGTACGTGTAATACCGCGACCCCACGTCGGGCAGGTCCACCACGAAGAGGTCAATGTCGCGCAGCTCTTCCAATGTGGGCTCCCGCCGTTCGCCGTACAGACTGACCACGGGCACGCCCCGCCATTCTTCCGCGCCCACGTGCTCGCCCGCCTCGGCGTGTCCGCGAATGCCGTGTTCCGGGCTAAAGAGCCGCGTGAGTTCGAGGCTGGGATCAAACGCAATGAGGTCAAGGATATGGCGGTTCATGTGATCCACGGCGGCGTGATTCGTCAGTAGGGCGAAGGGACCCTGCTTCAAGGGGCTGAACCCATTGCGTAACACTCGGTCCAAGCCCACGTGGGTGGCCGAATTACGGAGGTATAGATTCCGGGCCACGGCTTGGTGGAAGGTTTGGCGGAATTGCCTGTTGCGGCGATCACCCCGGCTGGGGTGGCAGGTGTTCCCCAACAGGATCGCGAAATTGCCGCTGTCCCAATCCAGCCAGAGGCTGGTCCCCGTGAACCCGGAGTGACCAAAGGCCGTGCGCGAGGGCAGAAAACCTTGGGCGGTGTCCGACCACGGATTGATCTGCCAGCCCAGACCTTGCCACGGATAAAAGGGGAGTTGGCCGGGCCGGATCATCTCGCGAATCGTCTCTTCCCGGAGGATTTCGCCATTCAACATACCCCGGCAATACCGCGCCATGTCGCCTGCCGTCGAGAACAATCCCGCATGGCCCGACACGCCCCCCACGGCGTAAGCGTTCTCGTCGTGAACTTCCCCCACCATGATGCGCCCGCGCCAATTGCAGTCTTCGGTGGCGGCGGCGGTGGCCGCGAGTTCCCCGCTGGGGTTGAAACCGGTGCGGGTCATGCCGAGGGGTTCGTAGATGCGTTCCCGGCAGAAGTTGTCGAGCGTATCTTGCGCGGCCAGTTCCACGGCGTGGCCCAGCAACATGAACCCGACGTCGGAATAGCTCCGGCGCACGCCCGGCGGACCATTAATCCCAAGCTCCGCGAACATGCGGAGCATCTCGGTCATGTCCGAGGCGTCGCGGTAGTACGGCCGAAAGGACACCAGCCCCCCGGAATGCGTCAGCAGATGCCGGAACGTAAGCCGTTCGTACGCTTCGATGGGAATAATCTTGGTCACTGGGAAATCGGGATCGACGAGTCCATCCTCCCACAGTAGCAGAAACGCAGTGGTCGTCGCCGCCCCCTTGGTCACCGAAGCCAGGTCGTACAGCGTATCCACCTCGGCGGGCTTGTGCTCCGGCGTCGTCTGACGGAGCCCATACGCGCTGAGCAGCACATTGGTGTCACGGTTGCCCACGCATGCCACGGCGCCGGGGTTGTTGGTGTCATTGACCGCTTTTTCTAGGGCGGCTTGAAGGCGGGCTTCGATCGTGCTCATGGCGGTTCCTAGCCTTTTTCGTTACGTTGGACTAACCTAGCTATAGCCTGTGCAGTGTACTCAAAGAGACGCGAACACCACAACCCCAAGGACTAAAGCACCACGGATGGAGACGGATTTACACGGAATTAATATATAGAATATGCTATAAGTTTTTAGATTAGTGAGAATTATATTTATTTTTTAGCAGTAAAGGTTTGTCTTTATAGAAAGTTGTGTCATTTTGGCGGCATTTATTTAGTAATGAAATTAATTCGCCGTTGTCCCAAACACGAAAGAGTGAGGCCGATTCAGTTCAGTGGGGCCGTTTAATTGTGAGGCCCGCAATTAGCCTAACCTGAAA
>JAWOFY010000404.1:0-4061 GCA_046497285.1 Candidatus Hydrogenedentota bacterium | reverse complement strand
CGGTATGCCGACTGTTTACATCCCCCGGCCCTACCGGGCCACCCCCTTCAAAGGGGGAATTGTGCGCCGAACTTAAGAACAAAAGCGGAATTAATCGCCTTATTCCCCCTTTGAAGGGGGATCAAGTGGATGTTGTTTCGTGGAGCGGCGCCTTGCTCGCGATTAAGCCTCTATTGAGCCATCTTGGACTTAATGCTAGTCATGTTACACTATCGCTGTTTATGGAGACGAGGGTCATCGGCGCATTAACAAGCCAGTGACGACCAATAGTCAGAAGGAGAGGTTCGACATGGCCGCCCACGGATATCAATGCGGTTGTGGATCGCCGGGGTGTGGCCGCGCCACAGCTCCGCGGATTACCCGGCGGCAGTTCATGGCGAGCGCGAGTGCGGCTACGTTAGGCGGCTTGGCGTTGCCGATAACCGGTTGTCCCCATCCACGCGAGGAGGAAGCGGAACGTTGGCTGCGCTTCGCCCACATCACCGACGCCCAAATCTGCGATGAAGAAAGCCCGGCCCGCGCCGTCCGGTTTGATCCATTGATCGACACGGCGTGGCGGCCCCAGGAGGCCTACGCGGCGCACGTCTTGGATGCGACCCTCTCGGTAGTGAACGCCCAGCATGCGGAGCGCCCGCTGGATTTTCTTGTGTATACCGGGGACGCCATGGAACTCGGCCAATACAATGAGTTGCGGTGGTTTCTTGACGTTTTCGACGGAAAGTGGGTCGTCGCCGACTCGGGCCAACGCGATGGGGTGGAGCGGTCCCTCCCCCCGGAACTGAATCCCAAGCTCGGCTTTCAAGCCAAAGGACTCGACCAAGATATTCCGTGGTATGCGGTCTACGGCAACCACGACGGGTTGGCCGTGGGCAACTTCCACATTGAAACATATGCGCCTTCCCCAAGGCAATGGATCGCCCCGCTGTTACGGCCAGCGGCTCGCATTATTGGCTTGCATGCATTCCCGGACCGCCCCAATTATCTTTGGCCCGTGGACGACCGAAGCCCCGCCGTCATCAGAGGCAGCGAGGAACCCCCGCTGGAGCGGGAGACCCTCCAGCTTCAGCTCGGTAAACTTGAGGCCGGTCCGATTGCGCCGGATGAAGATCGGCGATTCGTGGGCCGCCAAGGTTTTGTCGAGGAACATTTTCACACCGAGACCACGCCCCATGGGCATGGTTTCACCGAAGCGAACCGGGGACAGGGGCACGCCTACTACACTGCGCGGCCCCGCGAGGACGTGCCCCTACGGCTCATCGTGCTTGACACCACGTCCACCGCCCCATTGCCAGGCTGGCCGTTCTACTACGGCGTCATGCGCAGGGAGCAGTTCAACAGCTTTCTCAAACCGGAACTGAAAGCCGCCAAGGAAGCCGGGGAATACGTGCTGATACTATCCCACCACCCCAGCCATGACTTCCGAGTCCCCCATCTTGGCCCGACGGTGGGAACCCTGGAATTCCGCGCCTTTCTCGCCTCCCAGCCCCACGTGTTGGCTCACCTCTGCGGCCATTCCCATCGCAACCGCGTCGAAAAAGTGAGAGGCCAGTACTTGGAAATCGAGACGGCCTCGCTCATCGACTATCCCCAGGAAGGCCGCCTCATCGAGATCTACCACTATCCTGCCAGCGGCGGGTTCCGCATTGATGGCGCCATGTTCAGCCATATGGAAGACCCCACGCTGCTTTCCGCGGAGTCGTTTCAACGCGCAACGATCGACGCGGAACAACATCGGCGGAAAGCAGTGGCGGAAGGAGAGGCGCGCCACTTAGCGTTTCCTAGCCCTCACGACGCGGCGCGCCAACAGGACTGGCCCAATGGCGCCGCCAATCAAGTGCTTGAAGACCCCTTCGCTGCTCTCCCTGGCCCTCATTCCCCCGAACAAAAGCATGGCCGGAGCGAACACCGGGAATTTAGCATTGAAATGAGGCGGTGACAAACCTGTTCCCGATGAATCCCCTCCAACTTCGCGCGTGATTCTGCACTGCGCCACACATGTTTGAAATGCTAGATAAACGCGTTGTGCGCAGTCGTGTACGAAACTCCCCGGCGATTCGTTGACCCATTTCCGGATGCGTCTGCTGATACGAGGGTGATCACTTCTTGTTCAAATATGACCAATATATCACCATTTTTGTGTTGGAAGTATTTCACAAGCTATAGTTTCGCCGGCTGTGCCATGACGCCATAAGTCTTTTGTATAGAATGACTTATGGACATAGCATCCCACTTTTATAACAATGGCGCCAAACTTGCTGAAACATAGCGTTCATATACTGAACAGACCAAGAATAGGAGAGGTCTTGCGGGCTTCACGGGCGATGACCGTGAAGGGGGCCGCTCCAAGGGGGAGGACGATACGCGCTTCGCGCGAACAAACGCCAGTTTCTGGGGGAAAGGAGCGTTTAATGGAGCCTTCTGTGCGGCTTCTTTGTGTGGATAATTCTTCTTCCGGCCTAATTCCTGTTCAGCAGGCGCTGGAATACGCTTCTTTTCCCGTTGAGATCGTTCCCGCATTCACGCCGGAAGAACTGGCACAGCGGCTGTCGGACGCAGCCTACGAAGCCGTGATTGCCGACGTCAATGCGCCTTGGGTCGATGTGGACACGATGCTGGACCAGATTGGGAAACGATTGCCCGGCGCGCCGGTCATCATTGTAGCGGACCCCGGCCTAGAAGGTCCCATCACCGAGGCGCTTAAGAAGGGGGCCTCGGACTATATCCCCAAACATCCTCCCGACATCCATCGCTTGCCTAAGAACCTCGAAACGCTCCTTGAACTACAGCGGCTCAAACGGGAAAAAGGAGAACTGAGTACGATTCGCGCGGTCCGGGATCTCATTGACCGGTCGGCTCAAGCGAGCATTGACGAGTTGCTGCGAGAGATCGCGAAGACGCTTCCCGCAGGTTTTCGATGGCCGGAGAAGATGGCTGTTCAAATCCGCTTTGGCGAGCGGACGGCGGAGTCAGCGGGGTTTGTGGACAAAAAACCGGCGTTTTGTAAGGAGTTCGTCACTGCGGATGGCGAAGAGCACGGGCATGTCAAGGCGGTCTGGCTGGAGCCTCCCCCGATGGGAGGGCCTCCATTTCTGCCAGAAGAAGAGCAGCTCCTTGACCATGTAAGCCGGACCCTGGGGGCTCACCTCTCCCGCCGTGTCGCCGAAGCCCGGTACGCGGCCGAACGCCAGCTTACCGCGCATATGATGAACAACCTGCCGGGATGGGTGTTTCTGGTCAGCCGGGACGGCTACTATGTGGGCTTGAACCGCCGCTTCGCCGAGGCCACCGGCTACACCAACGGTGAACTGTGGGGGATGGACTACACGGAACTCGTGGCGCCGCTGGACAAGGAAGCAGTTGTTCGCGCGTTTCACACGGTCTTCGACGAAGGATATACGGAGGTGGAGGCGCGCATTACAAAGAAGAACGGGGAAACCATCCCCTATCTTTTTGTGGTGAGCCGGGTAACCCTTGAGGATGAGCCGTATCTCCTAGGCGTGGGCGTGGACATCTCAGAGCGGCGCAAGGCGGAGGAAGACAACCGCTTGCTGCGTTCGGCTGTCGAGAACGCTACGGAAGCCATCATTCTAACCGAGGGACGCACCGAGGCGCCCGGCCCCCGGATTGTGTACGCGAACAACGCGTTCCTCCAGATGACCGGCTACACCCACGACGAAGTAGTGGGCCGGGTTCCATGGTTTCTTATGGGACCCAAGACGGATATGCATGTTATTCGGGAGTTGCGGGACCATCTCCGCGAAGGCCGGGAGTTCTCTGGGGAAACCACGAATTACCGCAAGGACCGGACCGAGTTTGTCTCCGAATGGTCCGTGGCTCCCGTGCGCGACCTAAGCGGCGCGATCACTCACTTCGTGGCCATCCTGCGGGACGTGACGGAGCGGCGGCGTCTGGAAGTCCAGCTTTGGAGCAGCATGCGGCTTGAGTCCATCGGCCGCCTGGCGGGCGGCGTGGCTCACGACTTCAACAACCTGCTGGCCATCATCATGGGCTACAGCGAACTGGTGGCCTGTTCCCTGCCGGAAGATAGCCCCATCGCTGGC
>JAWOFY010000396.1:0-6075 GCA_046497285.1 Candidatus Hydrogenedentota bacterium | reverse complement strand
AAGATTCATCCTTGACCAAGGGACTTTTGCAAGTCGCTGACATCAAACAAAAAAAGCGCCGGCGCAGTCTTACGAGAAGCTGCTTTCCGGCGCTGGCGCTAAGCCTGAAAAGATCCCGGCCGGCTTTACGCGCCGGCGTATCCGCCCTAAGGCAGTCCGTTCACTGCTTTTTGCTCCCGTTGGAAGGCTCGTCCAGAAACCAAATGCTGTCGTATTTCAGCCTGCCAAACGCGCCTTGCTTGGGGATATGGCGGACATTGAGGACCACATAACCTTTCATCTTGACGAGCCACCATGCCCGCCACCGGGAGGACGTAACAATGCCCTGCTCCGCTTTGCGTGATAGAAAGGTCGTGCGCTGTTCCGGGCTGCCTCCGCCGTCCTTACCCATAATCCATAGTCCTCCTCCTCATGATTGCGTTTACTCAGGACGGCCCCCACCAGGGTTAAGTGGGGCAAAGCCAGTCCCAAAAGTAACTCTTTTTATGTATGGATGATGCCACAAAGTTGCCGCATTCGCCATTGCCCGCTAAAAATGGAGCAATAACCATGCCAATGCTTTCAGATGGGGGTATAAACGCGTAGATCGTTGTCACGAAAAGGGTAAGGAAATCCCCGCCTTCTCGCGCCAGTGCACACATCACCCACACTCAACGACTTACTGTACCGCAACACCGTCCTTTCTTGCAAATACCGTCACGCTTTCGGGGACATTGTCAGTAGGCATACGCGCAATACAGCGATAACGGCCGCACGGCTCAACGGCGGCGATTCCATTCGTCACCGGCGTACTTCTCGCGGGCAAGGCGCTCAACCTGTTCCAATTCACCGGAGACAGGCGCGCTGTCCAGCGGCCCTTTTTGCCTAAAGGCTTCAAGAACGGTTTCGACTAAGGCCGAACGGGAAACGGGAAGATTTGTGACAAAGGCCCGGTGGTTCCGATTGCCGCGATAGGAAGGGCGTTCCGCGGGATGGCGCAAGCATTGCGTGGCAAGGTTGACGTCGAAATCGTAGAGCAACGTTCCATGATGGAGCATAGCGAGTTTTCGGCGTTTCTGGGCGTTGCCGCTTACCTTCAGGCCCTCCACGGCCATGTCGGATATGCCCTCGCGCCGCGCGGGAATTCCATGACGCTCTTCAAGGGCGCGCGCGATGGCGGGGAGAATGAGTTCGTACGAACCATGGATGGTTTGCGCTTCCGGATAGGATTCATAGCGTATGACGAGCGAGTAATTCAGGCACCCCGGGGCTTGGAGCACACATCCCCCCGCGGAACACCGCCGCAAGATGGGTATCCCCCTCCGGCGGCACGCGGATTCATCGGCTACTTCAGCCAGCTTCTGGGAAACGCCCAACACCACGAAGGGGCGCCCACTCTCCCAGAACCGCAACGTTTCCCGCGCGCCCCCGTGCTCCACACTGTCGAGCAGGGCCTCATCCAGTGCAAGGTTGGCCCGCGGGTCGTCAAAGGAGTAATCCAACAACCGCATGGGGCATATCTTTCTGTTTGTGACCATTCCATATGAGAAGTGCTCACGGCTGTGGTTCTGATCCTCAGTCCATCAGCAAACTGAACCCATGAGGCGCTAACCTTAGCAAAAGGGCTGCAAAGGGGCGGCAAATAACGACAGCCCAAGGGCGCCCACCGTCAGAGTCCCCCATACGAGACGCCGGCCGCTATTATGCCAAGCCCCAGGCTTGGTTATCCAGACCCGCCCGGCCGCCATGCTTAGATGCCGCTTCCGTTGGTATGGATGCCACATTCCTTGTTGGATTGTTCGAGGCTGTTGAACCAACGCCACCGGCCCGCGCGTTTGTCCTCGCCGGGTTTTGTGGGCGTGGTGCAGATGATGCAGCCGATGCTGGTGTAGCCCTTGTCGTAGAGGCGGTTATAGGGGACGTTCCGTTCGCGGATGTATTCCCAGACATCGTCCTCGCTCCATTCCGCCAAAGGGCAGAGCTTGAGGAGGGGCCGGTCCTCGTGCTCGATCAAGCTGACCTTGGGCGTTTCCTTACGCGCGTCGGATTGGTCTTTCCGCAGCCCCGTGATCCACACGTCCAGACTGGCGAGCGCGCGGCGGTTCGGCTCCACCTTGCGGATCTGGCAGCAGTACTCCTGTTTGGCCTTACTGTCGAAGAATAGGAACTCGCCGTGTTGCTGAATCATGCGGTGGACGGCCTGCGGATCGGGCTCGTAGCGTTCGACCGTAAGGCCGTAGCGCTCCTCAATCTCTTCAAAAAAGCTGTAGGTCTCCTCATGCAAACGCCACGTATCCACGGTGAGGACACGCAAATCGGGCGCGATCCGGGCGGCCATATCGATCATGACACAGCCCGTGTTTTGGAAACTGGTGACGATGCCTGCCTGGGCGCCGTGGTGTTCGCCCGCCCACTGAAGCAATTCCTCGGCATCCATGCCGTTAAGCGTGTCCAAAAAGGCGCGGTCGTGCGTGATAGTGCTCATGGATAATCCTTCTATCCTTTCGTTGCCGCCGCCGCTTGCGAAGGGAGGCGTTCGCGTAGTGATTCTGGTTCGCGGCCTCCATCCTCAGCTTGTGGGAAACGCCTCCTCCACACGCTGGCGTAGCGTTTCGGCCCCCAAGCGGTTCGCCCAGTCGCCGAAACGTTCCCCTTTGTGCGCCTCGGCCTTCCACCAATCGAGCAACTGCGAGATAAGCGTGGGAAGTTCCTTGGTCCGGACGTTGTCCCGAAGCGGTTCGCACAACCGCCGCCCGAGGTAATCGCCGCCTACGTGGACGTGGTACTTGTCCACGGCGGCTCCAACGATGCCGAGTTCCGCGGTCTTGGGCCGGGGGCAGTTATTGGGGCAGCCGCTCATGCGAATGACAACATCCGCATCGGCATGGCCGGCCTCTTCCACGGCCGTGATGACATCGTCCACCGCGCGCTCCGCCTCGGCCAGCGCCAACCCGCACAGCGGCAAGGCCGGGCACGCCATCTCACGGCGGCGCAGGGCCGAGACGCCCGTGGCCGTGGGGATGTCATGGGAGTTGAGAATGCCTTCCAGTTCCTCCACGTCCTCGTCGCGGATGTTGGCGATAATCACGTTGTGATGCGGCGTGAGGCGGAATGAGGGCTCGAACCGTTCGGCGATGAGCCGCAATCCGCTCTTGAACTGAAAACTGCCGGGAAAATCCCGCACGCGGCCGTTGGCAACCCAGACGCCGACGTAATTCAGCCCTTCTTGGGCTTGACGATGCCATCCCAAGTAATCGGGTTGCGCCGTGGGCTCGATGCCGCGGGGGGGATCGAACTCGCGGCCCGCGTAGCGGAATACCAGCTCGCGCAACCCATCAATACCCCGGTCGTCAACGAGGTACTTGAGCCGGGCATGCCGCCGATCCTCGCGATCGCCGTGATCGCGCTGCACCTTGACGATGGCCTCCAGCAAGGGCACGATTTCGTCCCGCTGCACAAAGGCCAACGGCGTGCCAAGCCGGGCATACGTGGCGGGTTTGCGGTGGGTGTAGCCCAGTCCCCCTCCCACCAGAATCTCATATCCCTCAAGGGCGCCTTGGCGGGTCACAGCCATGATGCCTACGTCTTGGGTGTACACATCGATGGAATTGTCGAAATCGGCCGCAAGCCCAATCTTAAACTTGCGCGGAAGATACCGGTGACCGTATATGGGGTCGGCCTCCTCCATGGCGCGGGGCTGTTCATGAAATGTCACCGTGCCGTCGCTGTTCAGGCTGGCTTTCTTGTCCTCCACCCACAAGTCGTAATAACTCGGCGTGGAGGGCAGGAAATGGTTGCTTATTTCTTTCGCCAGCCCATATAAATCAATGCCGGCCTCAACAAACCGGGGTTCGATGTCCGAGACGGGACACGCCATGGTGTTGCGCACTACATCGCCGCAGGCGCCCCACGTGGTGATCTCGGCGAGCCGGTTCAGTTCATGCATGAGCGGATACAGGGCGCCTTTGACTACCCCATGGAACTGAAAACCCTGCCGCGACGTCACCCGAAGATCGTCCTGGCCGTACTTCGTGGCCAGCTCGTCGCAGATGAGCCATTGCTCCGCCGTGAGATAACCGCCGGGGAACTTCGTGCGGATCATCATGCGGTAATCCCGGTCCAGGCCTTGCTTTTTGCGTTCGGAACGCGTGTCCCGATCGTCTTGTTGATACGTTCCATGGTGCTTGAGCAAGGTGACGCTTTCCCCGCTGAAGGCAGGCGAGGTTTCTGTCAGTTCTTCGGCAATGCGTCCAAGCAAACCATGACTGTCTTCTTTTATCTGCTCCGCCTTGGATAGTTTCTTCTCTGGATTATTGTCCTGTGCTGTACTCATCGTGTATCCTCTTGGCGTTCGAACTGCTGGCGCGGCCCTGCGAAAGCCAGGTCCTGAACCATAGTGTTAACTTCTTGGAAATCGTGTGATGCGGCCGGTCCCTATTGCGCCGCTCCGTTCCACCCCAACGCGCCGCTCCAAAATCCTGACTCCCTTGATAACATAAATAACCAATTGCCTTAGGCAACAACCGCTCCCGGTCATAAATTCCCAATCAGCTTGGAAGGGAGCGTCGGAGACAGGCAACTAGGATTCAGGCAACCCATTGAGCCATTAAGGTTAGTGATTTGCTCATTGAGGAACCCTACGGTATAATATTATCCCAATGTCAAAAGATGTGCAAGCATCCTTTGCGCCTCACGCACGAGTTTACATCCCGCTGATTTCCGATGGTTACCGATTCAGCTTACCGAATAGGAGGTTCTATGAGCACGACAACTGAGCTAACAAAAGAAAACTTCGATTCCGTCGTCACTCAAGGCGTCACTCTTGTGGATTTTTGGGCGGAATGGTGCGGTCCGTGCAAGATGATGGATCCGGTTCTCCACGAAGTCGCCACGGAATACGATGGCAAAGTTACCGTAGGCAAGGTCAACGTGGATAACGAGAGCGATTTGGCCGTAAAGCACAACGTGTCCAGCATTCCCACGCTTTTGCTGATAAAGGACGGCGAAGTCCAGAAGCAGTTTGTCGGCGTCACATCCAAGAGCGATTTGAAGCAGGCCATTGACGCCGTGGTCACGTAACGTGTTTTTTGCCTCAGCCCTCATGGGCGGTTCGTGGGTTTGCTCGCATTCGTCCGGCCCTCCTTTGTGAGAATGCGCGGACTCGCGAGCCGCCGCCGAGGGCAGAGGCCGCTTTGAACAGGGAGAAAACGCATGACTCCAGCCCACCTCCTCGCTTTAGCGCTCGGGGCAGTGGCGGGCTATTTCCTTGGCAAACATCAGGAAACGGCCCAAGCCGAGAAGAGCCGGATCCCGGTACCGTTGATAACCGGCGTGCTGGGAGGCGTGTTGGCCTTGGGCGCGGCGACGGTGGGCTTTTCGTCAGGCGGCGCGCCGGAATGGGAGGACCGGGTGGTTCAGCTCAAGTCATCCCGCGACCTTGACGCGATTCTCGAAGGGCATCCCGAAGAGACCGTGTTGGTCGATTTCTATGCGGATTGGTGCGGTCCGTGCCGGCGGATGGCCCCGGCGATCAACGAGCTGGCGGGAGAAGGCGGGGCGATTGTGGCGGTGGCCGATGTGGATCGCAATCCCACCCTCGCGCAGGAACACAACGCGCAAGTGGTTCCGACGCTTGTCGTGTATCGGCGCGGCGAACTGGTGGAGCGCCATACCGGCGGAAAGACGTTGGAAGAGCTGCGCCGCATTATCGAAGATCCCGGCGAAACGTGACCGGCGTTCGTCTCCCCGCAGATTCGGGCCATTTTGCGCCCCGGGGCTCGCGTGAAAGTCTGTAACGAACTCTCCTTCCCCTTTTCGAGAGAGATAACCCGACATAAGGAGTGTGACTATCCTATGAATCCGAAGACTGTGGCCGTAGCCGGCGCCACCGGCTTGGTGGGCAGCTGCATGCTGGACGTTTTAGCGGACCGCGATTTCCCCGTTAAGAACTTGAAGCCCCTGGCCTCCGAACGCTCCCGGGGCAAGACTGTGACGTTCAAGGGCGAGGAGATTCCCGTAGAGGTGATGACCAAGGACTCGTTCAAGGGGGTGGACATCGCCTTGTTCAGCGCGGGGGGAAGCCGAAGCAAGGAATTC
>JAWOFY010000368.1:0-2892 GCA_046497285.1 Candidatus Hydrogenedentota bacterium | reverse complement strand
ATCTCAGACTTGATCCGCAGCACCTCCTTAGTCACATCCGTATCCCGTGTCTTAACCCCGAGCGTGTTGGCTTCGCGCTGGATCTCTTGCGCAAGAAAGTCCAGCCGCCGCCCGCACGGCTCCGGCGAATCAAGCAGTTCGATAGTGTGGTCCAAGTGGGTCTTCAACCGGACCACCTCCTCCGTCACGTCGCCTTTTTCGGCCATCATGGCCACTTCAATGGCGATGCGCTCCTCGGTGAGCGAGACATCGGTCGCCAATTCTTGGATACGCTCGCGTAGCCGCTGCTCATACTGTTGGTTGAGCGTGGGGAGGCGCTCCTCCACCCCTTCGAGGATTTCACGAATAAGGCCGACCCGTTTGCGGAGATCCTCCGCCAAAGCCCGCCCCTCGTTCTCGCGCATGGTCTCCAGTTGATCCATGGCTTCATCCAACGAAGCCAAGAGCCGCTCCTCCACCGACTCAAGATCCTCATTGGGTTCGGCCGGCACGAAGACGCCTTCCATGGTGGCCAACGTATTCACCGAAAGCCCCTCAAAGGTGCCCACCAAACGCGTAAGTTCCTTGGCGTCCTCGACATACTGCCGAGCGCGCTCCACATCCAACCGCATGGGCGGACTTCCAGCGGCCCCGTTCTTGCGTGAAACGTAGACCTGAATCTTGCCCCGGCCGAACCGCTCTTTCACGCGCGCCTTGACGGAGGTCTCCAGCGCGGACCAAGGCGGCGGCAACCGCACACTGCAATCGAGATGCCGGTGATTCACCGCGGACAACTCGACGCTGAAGGACTCTCCGTCCTCATTGCACACAGCCTTACCAAAACCGGTCATGCTCCGGGCCATACACTCGTTCCTCTATTGCCGTGCATTCACGAACGCGCCGCGCATTGATTGATCGCCACCATGCGAAAACATATCCGGCGCAAAAAAAGTGGCTGCTGGAGGCCTTTTGCACAAGGCCGGCACAGGGGGCGGGACATGTTGGCAAACGGGAAACCCCCGTTTGTCAAGCCGATTGGACCGTAGTATAGCGTATGCAGACAAACACACACAACTTAACCAAGCGCCGCAATACCCAGCGCTTCGCCGGCCGACATCGGCGCTATCCCCAAATTAAGCGCGGACTGGCTTCCACGAGTATACACTATCGTGCTCCACGGCCCGTAAGCACGGTTTGAATGGTGGCGATAAGGATCTGGCAATCCGTGGTCAGTGAAAGGCTGTTAATATAAATGAGGTCGTAGCGCAGTTTGTGGGTGTAGTCCGTGTCGTAGCGGCCATGAATCTGGGCCAGTCCGGTCAGACCGGGGCGAACAAGAAATCGGCGCTCGTAAAGGGGCGTCTCCCGACAAAACGTTTCGACAAAGCTGGGGCGCTCCGGCCGGGGGCCCACCAGGCTCATGTCTCCCCGCAGCACATTCCAGAGTTGAGGCAGCTCATCCAGGCGCCACCGGCGCAGCCAGCGGCCCACGCGAGTGATTCGGGGGTCGTCCTCCGCGGCGAGCATGGGCGCCTCATTGGGTTCGGCGTTGAGCGTCATGGTGCGCAGTTTGTAGAGGGTGAATGGGGCGCGCCCGCGGCCGGTTCGCTCTTGTGGGAAGATGACGGGACCGGGCGAGGTGAGGCGAATGGCGGCCGCCGCGGCCCCAATAAGGGGCGCCGTCGCACCTAGCAGCAGCGCGGCGGCCACAATATCCATCATTCGCTTCACGCCGGGGTATACGCTTCGCTCGAATGCAGGCCGGAGGCTCACCAGTGGAACGCCCGCGATTCCGCAAACGCGGGTGCTGGCGAGGATGTTCACCCCAAGCGTGGGATAGGCAAACAACTCCACCCCGTTTCGCTCACAACTCGCGAGCACATCCCGGAGCGCGGGTTGATCTATTCCGGATTCGACCAGAATACCCTGCGTTATCGTCCGTCGCCGGACAATAGGCTCCAGTTCTTGTATCGAGCCGATGATTTCCGTTTCGTGGTCCCCTCCGCCCTCGTTGACCACGATGCCCGCGACCTCCAGCATCGACGGGGCGAACGCGCGCAGCTCCTCCGCAAGGCGCCGGCATTCGGCGGCCGAACCGATGAGCACGACACGCACGCGGTACCCACACCGGCGAAGCCAGGCCAACATCCCGGCGCGCGAGGCGAAGAACCAGCCGATGAGAAGGAGGATGTATAGGAGGACGGCAAGGCGCGACAACCGGGCCTCGGGGAAGTGATAGGTGCGCAAAAAGACGAGGAACAAATACCCCCCCACCGCACCCGTCACCGCCGCGCCGGCGCCCGAGAAGAAGTGTTCGGCCGGACTCAGCTTATGGCGGAAGTCGTAAAGGCCGAATCCCCGGGCAGCCACCAGCATGCCCGCGAAAAGAATGGGCCAGAAGAACACGTAGAGGAATTGGTGACTGGGCGGCACATCCCGGCCGAAACGGAGGAGCAGAGCGAGGATGAGGCATGCCGCGAACGCAAGCAGATCCACCGAACCTAGAAGGACTTCCTTACGCGCAGCCGGCTGGCCCGCTGGGCGTTTCCCCAACGCCATCACCGTCCCCGCCGTGGTTCGGTTCCGCGCAACTTACCGTCCCGCGTTTTCTGGAACGTCGAACGCGTCTTCGCTGGGAAAACAGTTCTTGTATTTCACGCTATACCGGGGCTCCGCCATCATATCCCCCACGGCGTCGCGCCAGGTCGCGTAATGGGCCGTCTCCTTGTGAGCGGCCGCGTCCTCTTCCCGCCGGTACGCCTCGAGCAGAAGAAAGCGCGTGGGATCGTCTTGTTGCTGCAACACATCGAACCGCGCCACGCCCGGCTCCTTCAGGCTCTCCCGGGCATTGGCTTCAGAGGCCTTTCGAAAAGCCTCCACCTGGTCCTCTTTCACATGAACATAAACCTGAAC
>JAWOFY010000297.1:0-5706 GCA_046497285.1 Candidatus Hydrogenedentota bacterium | reverse complement strand
GCTTGAGCGCCATTTGATGGAGATCGGGATAGAGAAATTGCGGGAAGACGACCTGCTCGCTTCCTTTGTGGACGCCGTGGGGAGAGAGGTGACGGCACGGATGTTTTTTGATGATGATGGGGTGGCCCAGGGAGACATCCTGGAGCCTTGTCAGGAAATGTATGGAGAATCAGAGGAAAGGCAGACCAGGGTGGAGGATATCTATCTGCCCGAAAAGGAAGAGGAAAATATAGGAGAACTGCCGTGGGATTTCTATGGCGGTGACAAGCTCGTGTTGGGTGATTGGGAACGCTAACGCCCCAACTTGATGGTAGTATATCCCCATCGTCTCCCGTGTATGGCTGAATATGGTCCTGGAGGGGGGGCGGTGGGGATAGCAATTTCCGGGAACGAACGGGCTCAACGTGGCAATGGGCGCTTATTTGCCCGGTGCTGCAGGGTTCGATGTAGCGGTAATTCATCAAGTGTTCCGCAGCCATGTTCGGGCGGCTGCCGATGACCGTGCCGGGCGCGGTGATGCCGCCTTTTGTCATACCACGGCTTGGCTGAAGGCCTTGGCGAGGCCAAAGCCGCCCTCGTGATAATCCCGTTTCGCCGCTTCCTCCCCGAAGCCACCGGCGCCGACAACGGTCTCTCGCGCCGCTCGCCGGTGGTTACGGTCCTACGTGGATTGGGAAGTGCTCGAAGAAACTGGGAAACGAGGCATCTATGCTGGGGGAGACCCCACGCCCGTGGAGGATGCGGAATTTATTGCCTGGTTGATGGAAGCCTCTCTCCATGCCCGACCTAACGGCACGGCAGCCCTGAAGAAGCTACTGGAGAGTCCGGGTTTATTTCCCTTCCAGCTTAGACCGATTCCGTCAAGTCATCTTGCAAACCGCTTCTTCCCAGCTTGGTCTTGTTCGTCATGGATTGGATGAAGGGTTGATTGTCTTGCGGGAGTGGATATCGATGTAAACTTTCTCCTATCCCGGCATCAATGAAGCGAGCCGGTGCGTTTTTCACCCAGCTTTTCGAAGAACGCCAGGTAATGCTCCAGGAGACGGTCTACCTTGTCGTCGTGCGTCCACAGCAGAAACACAGTGCCGGCCCAGAAAAAGGCGAGCAAGGCGGCCATGGATAGCGGATCGGCGACCAGGGCGGTGATGATAATCTTCACGAGATGCAACGCGGTATACCCCACCACCGGCAGCAACAGCAAGGTGAGGACGTACAACATCAGCTTGGAATACACGAACAGATGTTGTCTGACATGGCCCCGCGCCAGATTGATACCTTCGTGGATGATGTCCATGGTCTGTTTCCTCCTTGGCTGCCACAGAAATGCGGATAGTATATCCGTTAATCCCCCTCGGGTGGAGATGGGTTCCCGTAGCTCGGGAACAACCGTCTCCGTAGGAGGGGAGCCCCGATCGCCGCGGCGCCGAGGACGCCTGCTAGGGCGATGACCGGTGTTCGCGCCGCCTCTTCAGATGCCTCTTTGGCGCTCGAAGATGCTGCGGGTTCGGCGGTTGAGGCGTTCTCTGGAACGGGCACGTAGACGATATCGGGGCTCAGCTGATGTTCGGCCAGCACGCTTCCGCCGGCCACGACTGTGCCGGTAACGTTGGGGTAGTTGTCTAGCGTTCGCCAGACTTTCTGCGGCGTCTCTTTGAGCATGTTGCGGAACCGGGCCTGAGCCGAGGGACCCATTTTCTTGTAGGCGGGCGCCGCCCGGTTCAACATCCGAAGCTCTTTGCGGCTGAAGTCCCGCGCTATAGGCATGATTTCCCGCCCATAGGTTTCCGCCACGGACCGGCCCAGCCGGGGATGGCGCATCGCTAGTTGCATTCCGTCCACGCCATACTGTTGAACGTAACGGCTCATGCCTGCGGGATCCCGGCTGATGAGGCGCAACGCCTTTCCCGCCTGGTCCGCTGGGAGCTGATCCAACACGCGCGCCGCTTCGGCCGGATTCGCGGATAGGGCCCGTTCCGCTGTGCGTCCGAATGTACGGCAATAATGGGCCACGCGCCCGGCCACCTCGTCGCCGTGGCGAGCCGCCACGGAACGGACCAACGCGGCGCTGCGCCGCGAAAGGCCGCGGGTGAGGGATTGGACGGAGCCCAGCCCCCTCACGCTTCGCAGGGTTCGCTCGATCACGGTGCGCAACGGCCGCACGCGGGCCTCGGCGTCTGGCGCAGCCAGGAGTCCCACCGCCACGCATCCCAGGCTCAAGACAATCCCGGTGAGCCGATAGGCGCGTCGTTTATTCGCGTACGCTGGCATACAAAGCCCTCCGTTTTCCAATGGCCTCGCCGCAGGCTTCTTTCCAAGTTTCCATGCGTTTCGCGGCGCTGGCTTCGACGTGGGTGCGGCTATGCGCCAAGAAGTCCGCCACGCCTTGGTTCGAGCCCACGCCCTCAACGATGCCGCCTTCCAGCCGATCCACGAATTCCCGTCCCACTTCCTCCCACGCCGCCCGATCGCTGGTCTCCAGCCAATGGTCGATGGAAGCTCCCACCACGATGCCGTAGATGATCCGGGTCGTCCACATGATAGGCGTCAGCGTCACCCCTTGGACGATGGCGTAGCGCCGCATGCGGAAGGCGAAGTTGGCGCCGTCCAATCCCGCCGTCTGCTCCACGCCGGCCACGTAGGCGGGCAAGCGATCGTGAAACATTGCTGGCGGGACATCGAAGCTGGTCACCATTTCCAACTCATCGAGCAACCATTCGGCGTTCGCGTCCAATTGGTGGAGGTACTCCGCCATCAGCGTCTCGATGCGCAGCGCGAGTTGTTCCCGGCTCACCACGGTCTCCGCGAACACCGTCCGCACGTATTCGGTGCGGCGATCGGGACCTTCCTGCTCCCGCCAGAACACGACCCAGGGTTCGGCGGTATCCACGATATCCCGCCCAAGGAACCCCAACCGGGCGCTCAAGGTCGTCAATTCCTTGGCAAACGCCGGCGCGTTGGCTCGAAGCGCGTCGAACTCCGCCTCCAACGCCCGCTCCGTATGGCGCAGGGCGTGGGCGTTGCGTTCCTCAAAGGCCGCCTGAAGTTCACGCGCCCACTCCGCGTGGGCCTCCTGGATCGCCGCCCAATCCGGCTGCACGGGTTCCCGCTCCACCGCCTCCGGCTCCACCGGCTCCGTATGACGGGCCTCGCTCGGGAAGTAGGGGGCGGTCATGGCGATGACCGCCAATACCGCGACGGCGGCGGCGCTAAGCGCCACCGCGCCGTTATGGGGCGAAAACGTGCGCATCATGGTGAAAGCCTCCTTCTGGATTGGGTTGAGGTTTCCGGGCCTCGCGCCTTTAGGTAGCAAACCTTGTGCCAACTTGTGTCAAACAAAGTGGGGAGGCCTGCCGGCGCCAGAGGGGTTGGCTTTTGCCGCCGGTCGATGCTTATACTGGGGGCTCCCCCAATGAAACGAAAGGCATCGAGCGATGACGACACGTAATGTTTTGATTACTTGCTTTGGAAAAAACGACCAGAGAGGCCTTGAGCCGCCCGCGGATGACCCAGGCCCATTGCTCAATCTCTTGCGGCAGCGCCAGGATATGGATGCAGTGCACATCCTGGTCGACGATCCCGAGATGAACGAAGCGGTGGAACGGCTCAAGGCCCAACTCGCTACAGATCGCCCCAGCCTCGACGTGACCGCCCACACCATCCACGTCGCCGGTCCCCACGATTACGAAGGCGTCTATGTAGAGCTGCGCCGCGAGGCCGGCGGCATAGCGCGGGAGGAGGAGGGGGCCTCCCTGTGGATTAATGTTTCCTCGGGGTTCCCCGTCTTCCAGGTCGTGTGGTTTCTGCTCGCGTACTCCGGCCAAATACCGGCCCGCCTCCTTCACGCCCGGCGGCCGAACGACGTCGAACGCTACGGCGGAGCCCCCGTGCACGAAGTGGCCATTCAGCTGGACGCGTTTCCTCGCATCGAAGCGCCCTATGGCAAGGCGTTCCTCGAATCCGAGCTTCACCGCCTTGAGCGCGCTCAACGGGCGTCCTTGGAAGACCTGCAAGCCAAGGCCGCGCCGGTAGGCCTCTTCTTCGAGAGCGAGGCCATGGCGGATATCGTCCGGCGCCTGCTCAAGTACGCGCCTCACCGCGAGAGCGTCCTGCTTCTTGGCGAAAGCGGGGTGGGCAAGGAGCTGCTGGCGCGGCTGCTTCACCGCTACTCGTCGGAGCCGCCCCGAGAGGATGCGTTGGAGTCCGTGAATTGCGGCGCGCTTCCCGAGGGGCTCCTGGAAAGCGAACTGTTTGGTCATGAAAAAGGGGCGTTCACAGGCGCAAACCACCAACGCAAGGGCGCGTTTGAGTTGGCCGCCGGCGGAACCCTTTTCCTCGACGAAATCGGGGAGGCCAGTCCCCGGTTGCAGACCGCTTTGCTTCGGACGCTGCAAGAGAAGAAGATCAGACGGGTGGGCGGGAGCCAGGATATCCCGGTCGATGTGCGCGTGGTCGCCGCGACAAACGCCGACCCCTGGGAGACGCTGCGCGAGGATCTCTACTATCGCCTGGAAACCTTCAAGGAGAAGATTCCTCCCCTGCGCGAGCGGCCTCAAGACATCCTGCCGTTGGCGTGGCGCTTCATCCGTCAGCAAGGAAAAGACCCTCGCGAGATGGTGACCTCCGAGTTTGAAAACGCGTTGCTCCGGCGGACTTGGCCCGGCAACATCCGTCAATTGCAAAGCGCCATTACACACGCCGTGATCATGGCGGAGGAGGGCCAGCGCCTCACGCCGGATCTGCTGCGGGACCCGGACGGCGACCTCACGGTTTCCGCGCTGAAGGCGCACATCCCCCCGGAAGGCATCGACTTAGACGCCCGGCTGGAAGAAATCAAGGAGGCCTACATCGCCGAGGCGATGCGCCAAGCGGAGGACAACACCGCCGAGGCCTCCCGCCTACTGGGGTACAGCCCCCGAGCCCTGTCCAACCGCCGCCAGCGCAAACAGCGCTGACCCCGGCGCTCAGCCCTTGAGGATGATGTACGTGATCCAGCCGACGACGACGACTGCGACGCCGCCCACTGCGGCCGCGACCGTCTTCTCGTCCTGGGTCGGCCCGTAATCCGGCCCCGCGTCGCTCCAGCCCTGCGAAGCGCTATCTGCCCGCGTGTCCGCCATGGTTCACCCCTCCGTGTAACGTTGTCAGACCCTGTTTACCCCACTCACGTTTCGTAGCATTCCCGGCAAAAATGCTCGCAGTTCTGGCCAATCAAGCTATACTGTTCGTTGTACCGGTTATTCTGGTTTCGCATGATCCGGTACGCCGTCCACACGATCGAATTGGCGTGGCTATCGTCAAGCGCACGCCGCTGAAGGCGCCACGGTTTCCCGGCGCAAAACGTTTCCAGCGTGTCCAACACCACCCGTGTATCGCGCTTGCCGCGGCGGTTGAGATGGATGACCTTCCCATCGCCCACGTAGACGCCCATGTGGGAATAGACGATCCCGAGTACGTCGCACGCCGTCCCGCCGCTCAGCCGCCGCTGGATGATGGCGCCCTTCGGCGGCTTTTCTCGCGCCGTGTGCGTGTGCTCGCTCCAAATGACATCTCCGATAAGTCCCATCACGCCTTCCTCCTCACCATCCCGCGTAAACGCCGTCATCCCCAGGCAGCAGGGGAACCTATCTATATAGGAGCAAACACAATGCCAACCTGAACGCCCAAGCTCGATCCCACAAAAAAAACCGGCAACGCCCGCGCCAAAAC
>JAWOFY010000284.1:0-8661 GCA_046497285.1 Candidatus Hydrogenedentota bacterium | reverse complement strand
CTTCGCCATGCTGCCGTTTGCCGGATATCATATGGGCAACTACTTCGACCATTGGCTCAACATGGGCCGGCAGCTGTCTAATCCGCCGCGCATTTTCAGCGTGAATTGGTTCCGCACGGACGAGAACGGCAAGTTCATCTGGCCGGGCTTTGGCGAAAACATGCGCGTATTGAAATGGATCATCGACCGTGTTCGGGGCCGTGCCGCCGCCGTGGAAAGCCCTCTCGGCTGGATGCCCCCGTACGAAAGCCTCGATTGGACGGGCCTGGAACACTTCACCCGCGAAGAGTTTGATCGGATCACGTCGGTGGACCGCGCGGACTGGGAATACGAAATCATCAAGCACGAGGAGCTTTTCCTCAAGCTTTATGACCGGCTTCCCAAGGAGCTGATCTTCATGCGGCAGTTGACGCTTTCGTCTCTTTGGCGTTGGCCTGACCAGTGGAAGATAATTCACCCCAACGACTAAACGAAGCTTTCGTTCCACCCATCTCCTGCCTTGTCCGGGCGGAGGGGCGCGTTCCTGCCCCCTCCGCCTAACTTTCTTTATGGGGGGAAATATGGCGAGCGCATCGGGTACGCGTTGATGAGCTACTGGGATGCGCTGAACGTCTCGTTTCGGATATAATGCGCCGGCCATGACGGAGACCAATCACCACATCCCCGCCGAGGTGCGCGAGCGCCACGAAGAACTCAAGCGGCTCATCGAGCATCACAACCGGCTCTACTACGTGGAAGCCCAGCCCGCAATCTCGGATCGCGAATTCGACGGGCTGATGAAGGAACTTGAAGCCCTCGAAGCGGAGTATCCCGATCTTGTAACACCGGATAGCCCTACCCAACGCGTCGGCGGCCAGCCCATCGACGGGTTCGTGACCGTTGAACACGCGATCCCCATGTTGTCGATCGACAACACGTATAATCCTGGCGAGTTGCGGGCGTTCGACGAGCGGGTTCGGAAAGGGCTTGGAGCGGGGGAGAAGCCGGCGTATGTGGTGGAGCTTAAGATCGATGGCGTGGCTATCTCGCTTCAATACCGCAACGGGGTGTTTAGCCGCGCGGCCACGCGGGGCGACGGACGGCAGGGGGATGACGTGACGGCTAACGTGAAGACCATTCGCTCTGTTCCGCTCCGCCTGGAAGGAGATCCGCCGGATGTCCTCGAGGTTCGGGGCGAGATTTTCATGAGACGTTCGGAATTGCAGCGCCTAAATGGGTTGCGTGAAGCCCAAGGCGAACAGCCCCTGGCGAATCCGCGTAACGCCGCTGCGGGAACACTCAAATTGTTGGACCCGCGTGAGGTGGCAAAACGCCGCCTCGACCTGGTAACCTATGACCTCGCAGCGCTGGAGGGGATGGACCTGGAGTCTCACTGGCAAACCTTGCGAGACCTGCGCGCTTTCGGTTTGCCGGTCATCGAACACGCCGAGCGTTGTGATACTATTGAGGAGGTTCTGGAGGCTTGCGAGCGCTGGGAACGCAAGCGGGGGGGACTCGATTACGGGACCGATGGCTTGGTGGTGAAAGTCGACAGTGCGGAACAGCGCCGCCGTCTGGGCAGCACGAGCAAGGCGCCCCGCTGGGTCATCGCGTACAAGTTTCCGGCGGAAGTGGCGCGCACCAAGCTCCGCAACATTCACATCCAAGTCGGCAAGACCGGCGCGCTGACACCGGTCGCCGAGATGGATCCCGTTCCGCTGGCCGGCACTATTGTGAAACGGGCGACCCTGCATAACTTTGAGGAGCTGAGACGGAAGGACGTGCGCGTGGGGGACACCGTGGAGGTGCAGAAGGCGGGGGAGATCATTCCCCAGGTGCTGGGCCACGTGGAAGGTGAACGCCCCCCCGAGGCCGAGCCGTTCCCGGAGCCAGCCGAATGTCCGGTGTGTGGCGGCTCTGTGCGCAAGGACCCCGAGGGCGTGTTTATTCGGTGTCTGAATCTGGACTGTCCGGCCCAACTCAAGGAGCGGATTGAACACTTCGCTAGCCGCGGTGCGATGGACATCGAGGGACTAGGGCCGAAGCTTATTGAACAACTCGTGGACGGCGGCCACGTCCGGGATTTCGCCGATCTCTACACCTTGGACGAGGAAACGCTCGCCGGTCTTGAGCGCATGGGGAAAAAGTCGGCGGCGAACTTGGTCCAGGCTCTCGAGACGAGCAAGAGCCGGGGCCTGGCCCGTTTGCTTTTCGGCTTGGGTCTTCGGCACGTGGGCAGCCATGTGGCCGAAGTCCTCGCTTCGCACTACGGTTCGATTGATGCGCTGATGGAGGCCTCCGTGGAGGAACTCGCCAGCATTCACGAAATTGGGGACACGTTGGCGCGCTCTGTTCGGGATTTTTTTGACATGGAGGCCAATCGCGGTCTTATCGCCCGGTTGCGTGACCGGGGCGTGGTGATGGAGGAGCAACCGGATGAAAAGGCGGAAGACGGCGCGCAACCTTTTGAGGGGATGTCTTTCGTGGTGACTGGCGCGCTTCAAAAGTATACCCGCGACGGCATTCACGAACGGATTAAGACGTTGGGTGGCCGGCCGTCGTCGAGTGTGAGCAGCAAAACGGACTATGTCGTGGCGGGCGAGAAAGCGGGGAGCAAGGTGAACAAAGCGCGCGAATTGGGAGTGCCTGTATTGACCGAAGCCGAGTTTGAAGCCTTAGCCGGGACTTCCTCATGAGCGAGAGGCGCATTCAGTGCCCCAAGCATCTCGACCAAGAAACCGGACGCGGACTCGTCGAGCAAGTCCGCGCGGAGGGTGTCGCGCCTCAGCAGACCCTAGTCCTTGATTTCAGTGAAACGGAGGCCATGGACACGCGGGGGGGGGCGTGGCTGATCGAACTCGCCAACTATGTCAAGGACCAGAATGCGGCCTTTGATTTTGTCGGCCAACAAGGACATGTGGCCGAATTTCTAGGACTTCTCCGGCCAAGTCTTGTTTCCACGCCCGAAGCTCCCGCGAAGCAAGCAGGCGTGTTTGAGCAAGCAGGCGAAGCTGTTCTTAACGCCAAGGGCGAGTTCAAGGAGTTCTATCACTTTCTCGTTGACACCATTTATTGGACCGCGCTGGCCCCCTTCGAGGGTCGCGGATTCCGTTGGAGCTCGTTTATCGACGAGTTACACGAGATGGGCGTGCGGGCGCTTAAGATCGCGCTCCTGATGAACTTTCTGCTCGGCATGATCGTGGCCATGCTGTCCGCCGCCCAGCTCGAGTTGTTTGGCGCAAGCATTTATGTCGCCGATCTTGTCATGGTCGCCTTTGCGCGGGAGTTGGCCGCCGTCATGACCGCCGTGGTGGTTTCCGCCCGCACGGGCGCGGCCATCGCCGCCGAGTTGGCCACCATGAAGGTGCAAGAGGAGCTTGACGCCTTGCGCGGCATGGGACTGCACGCCGCACAGTTTCTGGTGGCTCCCAAGGTGCTGGCCTTGGTCATAGCGCTTCCCTTGCTGACGGGCTTGGGGATGATTGCGGGCATTGGCGGCGGCGCCTTATGGGGTTTGGTGGTGCTTGACTTCCGTCCCGATATCTGGTTTAACCAAACCCTGAATGCCGCCATGTTCAGCGATATTTTTCAAGGGTTCTTTAAGGCCTTTGTGTTCGCCATCGTTATTGTGTTGATCGGCTGCCACAACGGACTCCGCGTCACGGGCGGCGCGCGGGGCGTTGGTCTAATGACCACACGCGCCGTGGTGATGGACATTTTCTTCATTGTCGTGATCGACATGATATTTGCAGCGTTCTTCTACTACATTTTGTAATTACGGTATGGCCAAGAAATCAAAAGAGCAAAAGAACGCCAACGGTCCCGTCATCCGCGTGCGCAACCTCGTGGCGAAGTACGGGGATGTCACGGTGCTGGACAATGTGACGTTTGACGTGCCTAGGAATGAGATCTTTGTTATTCTGGGCGCGAGCGGATGCGGGAAGACGACGCTGCTCAAACACCTTACCGGCCTGATTCCCGCCACGAATGGGACCATCGAGCTTTCCGGCCAAAACATCACGGGAATGGACGAGGAACAATTGGCGGGTATGCAGCGCAACATTGGCATCGCCTTTCAGAATAGCGGGTTGTTCAACTCGATGACCGTTGGGGACAACGTCGCGCTGCCCTTGCGGGAGTACGGTAATATGGAGCCCCGGCTGGTCAACGCCGTAGTGCGCTTGAAGCTGAGCCTGGTGGGGTTGGCCAATGCTGAATACAAGCTGCCCGCCGAGTTGAGTGGCGGCATGCGCAAACGGGCTGGCCTCGCCCGCGCCATCGCGTTGGATCCGCCCATCGTGTTTTTTGACGAGCCCTCCGCCGGCCTTGATCCCATCATGGCGTCGGGACTGGATGATTTGATTCTGAATCTTAAGCATTTGTTGGGGATCACGCTGATTATCGTGACCCACGAGCTGGATTCCATCCGCAAAATCGCGGATCGCATTCTCATGCTTGATCAGGGCCGCGTCATCTTTACGGGCACGGTGCGCGAGGCGGAGCAATCGGACCAGGATCGCGTGCGGCAGTTCTTTGAGCGCCGCTCTGATGAACATATCACGCAACGGAATATGTAAGCGGCAGAGTCAAGGCGTAAAGCAAGGCGCCGGGGGTTGGGGAAAGAGCCGTTAAAGTCCATACTACATTTGACGAAATGCGTTAGATAACGCAGACTACAACGCGTCACGTTTGAGCTTAAGCGTGAAATGGGAGTTTACATCCGTGGCGACGCGGACGCAGAAAACCAAAGTTGGGGTGTTTGTCCTTACGACTCTTGTGATTATAGTGACCTGTGTGCTCGTAATCGCGGGCTACACCCGGGAGCCGCATGACTCCTATTGGGTGGAGTTTGATGAGTCCATTCAAGGCCTGACGGAAGGCGGCACGGTCGTCTATATGGGAGTGCCCGTTGGAACAGTGGGAGAGATATTTGTCACGGACGATCTCCAGGCCCGCGTCCGCATCGACGTAAACCGCGATACCGTTACGTTGCGGGAGGGCGTGCGTGCGCGGCTTGGGTTGGATAGCGTGGCGGCAGGCACGATGGCGGTCATGCTTTCGGGCGGCGATCCCGAGGGAGACATGTTAGAGCCCGGTGCTGAGATCCCGGCGGATCCCTCGCTGATTGAGGCCGTGAGTTCCCAAGTCGAGGAGATTCTATTTGACCTGTCGCGGATTGCGGGCGATGTAAGCGACGCTTTGGAAGGTCTCGATGAAGGCGAACTGACTGATATGATTCGCGACGCCAGCGGCATGTTGCGAGAGGCGCGGCAAGTGGTGAACTCCGTTGGGGAGACTGTGTATGGTTTGCAAGATACCGCGGAAGAGAGCATGAAGGACTTCTCGCGGCTTGCAAATGAGTTGGGGAATCTGACGGAGGAAACCACGCAACTCGTGGTATCCACGCGGGAACAACTCGACACGCTTGAAGTAGAGGAAACCCAGCAGCAAGTGCGCCGACTCTTTGATGACATGGAGGAACTCAGCGAGAAACTTATCCATGCGACGGAAGTTTTCAGTGAATCGGCTGAGGGCGTTGTTCATCAAACAGATAACATGGAGTACCATTTGCGCGACAGCTTGCAAACTTTAAACGAAACGCTCGAGTCCATACGTAGGCTCAGCGATTATCTACAGGACGATCCCTCGGCCGTCATTCGGGGCCGGGGTCAGCCCGAAGGACGCTAAGATGAGCCGTAGTGTAATCGTAACGCTGGCTTTGGCGATAGGAATCCCTGTACTAATAGCGGGATGCGCCGCGCCCCGCTATACGCCCACGCTGTATTACGCCATAGAGCCTGTGATCGAGGTGGCCAAAGCCCAGCCTACTGGGGCGAGTCTCGGTATGCGCCCGATACAGGCCGACCGCCCGTATCGTCAGCGCATGATGTTTCGGGAACGGGGGCATACCTTGCACGCCTACTTCAACGCGGAGTGGGCGAAGGGGCCGAGCGAGGCCGCTGGGCGGGCGCTCCTTGACGCCATCACGGAGACAGGCGGGTTTGGCGATGTGAGCAACGCAGCGGACATGCGGCGCCCCGACTACATACTGTTGGGAAACCTGCGGAGATTTGAGGAGGACCGCACGCGGGAAGAGGTGGCGGCCGTAGTAGAGGGCCATCTTGAGCTGCGCCGGGGGGGAGATCGGAGCGTTGTTTGGACTGACATCATCCGCGCAAGCCACCCGTTGGAGGGAGAAGGACCCAACGCGTATGCGGAGGCTGTGAGTGAAGCCTTGGGCCAATGGGCGTCCGAAGCCGCCGAACAGATCGCCACCGCCGCCGATTAAGACGCTGCGCGTCAACTCGCTTATCTGCTATAAGCGAAGATAGGCGTCAATCCACCATGATTTCTTCTCTTTCCGTCTCCACGTCATCGTGAAGGTCCGGTGGTTGTTTCTTCTTATCCAATAGATAAGGGCCCATAACGAGGTAATCCATGTCTGTGCGCATGAAACATGTGAAAGCTTCCAAGGGGCTGCACACCGTAGGCTCGCCCGGGACGCGAAAGGGGATATTGATAATCACGGGGTAGCCAGTCATTTCGTGGAAGCGTTCGATAAGACGGTGGTATAGCAGGTTGTTCTCGCGGCTCACGGTGTGAATGCGCGCCGAATTGTCCACATGCGTGATTGCCGGAAGTTCGGAACGGATAACCCTTAGCTTTTCCAGGCCTTTGGCCTTCTTTTCGTTCTTGCCAAGTTTCCGTAAACGCTTGCGATGCACCGGGACCGCCAAAGGCAGATGCGGACTCTCTCGGTCCAGTTCAAAGTAGGCGGAGACGTGTTCCGCGAGGACCGACGCCGCGAAAGGCCTAAAAGAGCTCCGGCGACTAAGACGCGAATGCATTTTGCGCGACGCAGCGTTCCCTAAGATGCTGCGTGCGCCTAAGGCGTGGGGGCCGAACTCCATCCGCCCCTGAAACCAGCCTACGATTTGCTCTTCCGCCAATAGACCGGCCACACATTCACAAAGTTCCTCTTCCGGCAGACGTTCGTACGGGATTTTTTCTTCTTTGAGGTAGGATTCGATGGCTTCCTCGCCAAACCACGGGCCGGTGTAAACGGATGGAAGCCTAGGCGTTTTTGGGGGCGCGGCTGTGTCGCGGGGCGCTTCCAAGCGCTGATGGTAAGCGAATAACGCCGATCCCAAGGCGTTGCCCGCGTCATTGGGCGCTGGGGAAATCCACACGTCCTTAAAAGGACCCTCCCGCAGTAGCCGGGCATTAGCTTTGGCATCCAGGGCCATGTCCCCACCCAGCGTCAGGTATTCCTTTCCCGTTTCCTCCCGAACATGATGAGCTATCCGAAGGAGAATCTCTTCCGTGACTGTCTGCGCCGATCGCGCGAGATCCATTTCCCGCTGCGTGATGCGTTTCCCTGCTTCCCGCGCAGGGCCGCCAAAGAGCTCCACGAACCGCTCGTTGACCCCCTGTAGACCCGCCTGGTAATCGTAGCACTCCGGGTTCATCCGGATGGAGCCATCGGGTTTTACGTCAATAAGCTCTTGGTAGATGGCGTTTACATAACGCGGCTTGCCATAAGGCGCAAGTCCCGCCAGCATGTCCCATGCTTCATGCCCCCGAAAGCCCGCGTAGTGAGCAAAGACGGAACAAAGCAGACCCGGGGAATGGGGGAAAGGAATCTCTTTGGAAATCTCAAGACGGTTGCCTTCGCCTGCTCCATAGGCCGAGGCGGCCCATTCGCTCGCGCCGTCCAAGACCAGGAACGCGGCCTCTTCATAGGGACTAGGAAAGAACGCGGAAGCCGCATGGGCTTCGTGATTAGCCGTGAAAAGAATCTCGCCAGAGTATCCGAGTTCGCGTCGAATAGCGGCGCCTGCGAACAGCCTTTTTCTGGCCCGAGGCGGCGTCTGTTGATGGAGGTAACGCAATCCCTTGGGCGAAGGAAAGAACTCAGTCTTGAGGAAGCGTTTGAACGTCATCAACGGCTTGTCATGGAAGACCACGTAGTCCACGTCCTTGATTGAGCTCCCTCCTTCTTCCAGACAGTACGTGATGGCGTTACGTGGAAAGCAGGCTTCGTGTGTAGTCCGTGAAAACCACTCCTCCTTGGCGGCCGCCACAATAGCACCATCACACGCCAAACAGGCGGCGCTATCATCGGAAAACGCTGAAATGCCGAGAATGTTCATCCACACTTGCTCCATGCCAATTACTTCGACCCTCGCGGCTTCCCACCACGCGCAAGCCAGTATGCAAGATATACCCCTCATTCGCCAAACGGCCTCGCCAGCATTGGTTTGAAACTGCGTAATGCCTTAAGTAAGCTTAGAACTTTCGCTTAGAAGAATCTTGTCGCGGTAATGTTTCGAAGAGGCGTTTCCATACATCTGAGCCATGGCTGGGTGGAGACAAACGATAGTCTATGACCTGGACATATGAACGCGGAGAAGGCCGTTGGAAACACTGTTGGAACCGAAATAGTGCCGGATTCGCACCTTGTGGACGGGGCGCCGTTGGCAAATGTCCCGCGCACATTTCGGATGCGGCGGCCCTCGCCATTCTGAATCAGGGGATTGGGGTGAAGGAAACGGATGATGATTCCTATCCCGCCCAAATCTATGCGTATAATGATGGCGTTGTGTACGAGGCTGTTCCTACTCGCCCTGGTATTTCGTATCAAGGATATCCGTGGCGCGGTGATCTGCCCGGGCGTCCGCC
>JAWOFY010000154.1:0-14926 GCA_046497285.1 Candidatus Hydrogenedentota bacterium | reverse complement strand
ACATAACGTCCCCCCTGCCCCGCCAAATGCGGCCGCTGCACAAACAGGTCGCCGGTCAGGTACGCCACCAGCGCGGCCACCGGCACACCTACCGCCCCATCCACCAAGCCAGGCGGCCACGTCAACACAAGCCACACAACGAACGCGACAGCGAACATCACCACCGTGTTTTTCATCTACCGGCCCTCCTCAAGCGGCATCTCCGCGATCCAGCTCATCGGTTCCAACACTTCGACGGCCCAAGCCAGATAGGGCTCACCTACCCCCGGCAACAGCAACAGCCCGCCACCCACACAGATCGCCGCCAATACGAGCATCGCCGTCTTCATGAGGAAGGGGACTTCGCGGATTCCCTTCCATATGTCCGGCGTGGGGCCAAGGAACGCGTACTTCAACACTTTCATGAAGGAGGCCAAAGTCAAGACGCTCACCACGACAGCGCAGACCGCATACCCGTAGCGGCCCGCTTCTACAGCGGCGACGATGATGATGAGTTTGCTCCAGAATCCGTTGAACGGCGGAATCCCGGCGATGGACATGGAGGCGACAAGCGTCGTACCGCTTGTAACGGGCAGCTGGCGCCCGAGCCCCCCCATTTGCCGCAGATCGCGCGTTCCCGTGGCCCATTCCACAGAGCCCGCATTGAGAAAGAGCAGCGACTTGAAGATGGAATGGTTAAAGAGATGGAAGAGACCGCCGAGAAGACCTAGCGGCGTGGCGAGGCCGATACCCAGCACGACATAGCCGATTTGGCTTATCGAATGATATGCGAGCAGCCGCTTAAGATCCCACTGCCCCACGGCCAAGAAGACGCCCACGACCATCGAGAGGGCGCCGAGGGCCAGTAACACGGACAACAGCAGCGGCGGGGCGCCGAGTACGTTGAACACCACGCGGCACAGCGCATACACGCCGAGTGACTTGATAAACACGCCGGACAGCATGGCGGAAATCGGGGCAGGCGCGGACGGATGGGCATCGGGCAGCCAAGCGTGGAACGGCACGAGCGCGGCTTTCAACCCAAAGCCCGCGACAAACAGGACACCCGCCAACGCGGGGATGCCGCTCCCTTCGTGCCCCTGCAATTCCCGGGCCATGTCGGCCATGTTCAACGTGGAGGTGGAACTGTAAAGTATCGCAATCCCCAACAGGACCGACAGGCTGCCCAGGGTGCTCATGATCGCGTATTTGAAGGCGGCCTCGAGTTCATGCCGTTCCGTTCCGAAAGCCACCAAGGCGTAACTGGCGACCGCCGCAATTTCGAGAAACACGTACAAATTGAAGAGGTCGCCCGTCACCACGACCCCGTTCATGCCGGCGAGCATGAGCAGAAACAGGGTGTGGAACTGCCACTTCGCCGTAAAGGCCCGCATGTAATTAACGGAGTACAGCGCCGTGACAAAGGCGACGAGGTTCACAATGACCAGTAGCCACAAGGTCAACCCATCCACCACCATCGCGATCCCCACCGGCGGCGCCCAGCCCCCTACGGGAAGGATGACGGCCCTTCCCTCTTGCGCCAGGCCAAGCGCGGCGAACGCCATCCCCATCGCGACAAACGTGGCGGTCAACCCCAGGCCATCCGCCAGCCGTCCCCACCGGCGCGCCAACAGGGCCGTGAGAAAGGCCGCTCCAAGCGGAACCGCCACGAACAAGGGCGTTATCACCGCGCTTACGCTCATCCTCTTAGCTCCCGAATCTTGTCGATATCGTACGTGCCATACTTGTCATAAATGCGGATGGCCAAGGCGGCCATGAGCATTGTCGTGGCGAGTCCCACAACAATCGCGGTGAGCACCATAACGTGCGGTAAGGGATCCACCATCAACGCCGGGGAGCCGTCCGGGGCGTGCAGGGGCGCTTCCCCCTCCCGCCGGAAGGCGACGAGGACAAGGAAGAGGTGGATGGCGCACTGGGCGATAAGAACGCCGATGATAATCTTGATCAGGTTCCGGTGCGCCAGGATTGCGTATATCCCGATCGCCAGCAATACGAAGCACATCACATACGCGCCCATATCTACTTCTCCGGCTCCAGTCTCATCAGCACAAGCGCCACGGCCGCGGCGAAAAGGCCTCCGCCGACCTTCAAGGCGATGCTGATGTTGCTCAACGGAATCGCGCCCGCGCTAAACAGCGTGAAGGGTTCGCCTTGTCCCAAGAAGTTGACGAAGAAATGGCCACCCCCGAAGCCGAGCAGCGCAATCACAAGGAAAAGCGTGGCCCCCAGACTCTCCACCAACGCGCCACGGGATTCGGAAAGCGCCTGCATGGCGGTTTCGCGGCCGAAAGCGAGCATGAGATGAACGAAGGACAAGGCGATGATGACGCCGCCCGCGAATCCGCCGCCCGGCGAGACGTGCCCATGCAGCACGATGTAGATGCCGTAGAGCAGGATCAGCCCCACCGTCAAACGCGTGACCGTGCGAACGATAAGCGACATGCCGTGTTCTCTAGGACTCGTCATGATGCACCTCATGGCGTTCGCGGCGCCCCTTGGCTCGCACGATGGCCAACACGCCAATGAGCGCCGTGAACAGCACGGTCGCTTCGCCCAGCGTGTCGTAGGCGCGATAATCAAGGAGCACCGCGGCGACAAGGTTCGCGGCCCCGGTTTCCTCCAAGCCCTTGTCCAGGTAATGCTGAGCGACGCGGATGTGAGGCTCGCCCAAGGCGGGAAGTTCCCGGAGCGCCCTGGCGGCGAACGCCACAAACACGACGCACAGCACCACGGCGGGAACGGTGGTGCGGGGACGACGGGTCACGGGCGATTCAGGCAGGTCTTGCCGGATGGTGGCGCGGATCAGGATGATGACCGCGAAAATCTCCACCACCAGTTGCGTGATGGCCACGTCGGGGGCGTGAAGCATAAGGCTTATCAGGGAAAGGCCCAGCCCCACCATACCTACGGCGATCACCGAAGAGAGCAGATCGCGGCACTCCACGGCGATGATCGCCCCGATGATCATGAGCGCCAAAACGATGTAGACGGCCAACATGCGCATTCACCTCATGTGCAGCCCCGTCTTCCGGCGGCTGCTGTAATACCAGCGCTACGAGAGCAACACCAACAAAATCACCAAGCCCGCCACGCACCACAGCACATATTGGGGAAGAATGCCCGTATGCGTGGCGCTCAGAGCATGACTGACGGCAAAGCAGGCCCGTGCTCCCACCTCGTACAAATCAAAGACTTTGGCGGCCGCGAGCGTATAGAACCATTTAATGACAGGCAAGTCCCGGATCGTGTCATAGAAAGCCGTGCCCGAGACGCGCATTTCCGGATGCTTATCCAGCCGCTCGCCGCCCACGAAGGGCTCGACCACGCGGATGCGTCCCTTAAGCCCCCAGAAAGCCGCGAGGCCCGCAATAATCACGCCCACAAGCAGGAGAAGCGCCACCGGCAAGGGACTCCACACCCCGGGATACTGATGCTCGAGCCCCTCGCTCACCACGGAACGCCAGAACTCGGGATAGTAGAACCCCTCCGTCACCGCCGGCTCAATCCAAAGCCTTAGCGGGATTGCGTACGGGAACAAACCGAACACCACGCATGCCACGGCGAGCACCGCGCACGGCCCCCACAAGGCCGGACTGACTTCCCGGGGCTGGGTCACGGCAGCGGAACGTTGGCCAAGAAACACGGCGTGGGCCAACTTCATGAAGCTGGCCAACGTCAGCACGCTGCCGAACATGGCGCAGATCAGAAAGATCAGCCAGCCGCCTGTTTCGGCCGCGCTTTTCTCCACAAGGGCGTGGTAAATCATCCATTTCGACGTGAATCCGTTCAGAGGGGGGACGCCCGAGATGGCCAGGGCGGCGATGAGAAAACTCGCGAACGTAAAGGGCATATACCGCCCCAGCCCGCCCAACTTGTCGAGATCCGTCGTCCCCGTGCGCTCTTTGACCGCGCCCGCCGTCATGAACAGACACGTCTTGTAGAGCGTGTTGTTCAGCATGTGAAACAACCCGGCCGCGATGCCCAACGAGCTGCCCGTGCCAATGGCCAACACCATGTAGCCGACCTGGCTCACGGCGTGATAGCCAAGCAGTCGAGTCATGTCGTGTTGAATAAGCGCCATCATGACCGCCGCGACGATGGTGAAGGCGCCAATCACCATGAGCAGCATGTTCATCGCCGGACCAAGCACGAACAGGTCCACGGAAAGCCGCGCCAAGAAGTAGATGCCAAGGAGCTTGTCCAGCGACGCGGGGAGATAGGCGCTCACGGGAATCGCGGCGCGTTCCGCCACATCGGGAACCCACGTGTGGAACGGCATTGCGCCCGCCTTGGTCAAGGCCCCCACCGCCAGGCAGAGATAAGCGGCCACGGCTTCGGCGCTGGTGATGGGGACGTCGATTAACGCAAAGTCCATGGTCCTCGTCTGCCGCCAGATCAAGGCCGCGCCCAGAATCATGAGGGCGTCCCCCGCGCCGATAAGGATGAACGTCTTGATGGCGGCGGCTTCGGCCCCGCGGGTCTGGGCGATCAGCAGATACATCAGCAGGCCCAGCGCGCCCCAGCATACGAGGAAGAGCACAAGATTCGAGGCGAACACGGCGCCCAAGGTGAGCGCCAGCGTCACTGCGAGACAAACGATGTGGCGCGTCAAGGACTCAAAATGCCGGCGGTAGCCCGCTGAATAGATCAACACAAGAACAAAGAACACGGCGCAGAACAGGCCCGTGAAGCTCGCCAGCGCGTCCGCCTCGAACCAGCCCTCAAGGGCTGGCCAGGCCGTGCCCGCCGTGGTTACTTGTCCCGGCGCGGCGGAACCCATAACGGTATCCTCCGCTTCTCTTCTTCCTACAGACCCCGCCGCTCAGGGCGGCTTCACCCGCTCGCCTTCTCATAGGCGTCCTAACGCGCCGCGTTAGGGCCCTACTTCCTTTTGAAGCCGCTCCGTTTTGTCCCGCGATAAACCAAGCAGCGTCTCATGCGCCCGCGCCCACCGCTCGTTCCCGTGGAGCACCGCCATCCGCTCCGTGCAGCAATAACACGGGTCGATGGCCGCAAGAATGATCGTGGCGTCCGCCACTTCCGCTCCGGGCACGGTCACCTTGAACGTGGGCAAATTCATAAACGTCGGAGCGCGCACCTTATGGCGCACGGCCCGGTTGCTTCCGTCGCTGCGCACGTAGTGGAAGCATTCGCCGCGAGGCGCTTCAATATGACCAATCCCCTCGCCGGGAGGAATCGCTTTCAAGTCTTCGGCGATGGGACCCTCGGGCAGATGCTGAAGGCAATGCTTCATAATCTTGACGGATTCGAACATCTCCAGCACCCGCACCACCACTTTGTCGAAGACATCCCCGTTTTCCGTGGAAATGAGGTCCCATTCCACTTCGCCATACGCGCCGTAAGGTGAATCCTTCCTCACGTCGCGCTTCACGCCCGAGGCGCGGGCGGTCGGTCCCAAGGCGCTATACGCGATGGCGTTATCCCGGGTTAGGACGCCGACGCCCTCCGTGCGCGCACGCAACACGGGATCATCCAGCACCGCCTTCCGAAGCATCTCGAGGGTGGACACAATCGAGTCAATCTTGGCGAGGGCGGGGCGTATCTCCTCCGGTCCGATGTCGCGCCGCACGCCCCCCGGCGTGAACATCCCGTAGTTGTTGCGGTTGCCGGAGAGCATCTCCATCACGTCCAGGATTTCTTCCCGGAGCTTCCACACCCACATAAATACGGTGTTATACCCCAGAAAATGACCGGCCAAGCCCAGCCAGAGCATATGGGAGTGGAGGCGCTCGCCCTCCGCGATGATGGTTCGGATGTATTTCGCCCGCGGAGGCGCTTCAATGCCGTCGATGTCTTCCACGGCGCGCACATAGGCATAGGGATGGCTGGTCGAACAGATGCCGCATATGCGCTCCACCACGAAGGTCGCTTGGTCGAAGGTCTTGAGCTCGCAGAGTTTTTCAATCCCCCGGTGGTTGTACCCGAGCTGCGCGTCGACATCCACGACCCGCTCCCCTTCCACCGTCAACGTGAAGAACTCGGGCTCTTCCTGTAACGGATGATATGGTCCTATGGGAATAACCGTCCGGCCCATCACACACCTCGATCCCGCACGGCGCGCGGGTCCCATTCCGTGTAGTCTTGCCGCAAGGGATGGACGCCCTCCGGCCAGTCCTCGGGCAGCAAGAGCCGCCTCATTCGGGGATGCCCGAGGAACTCGATACCCAGCAACTCGTTCATTTCCCGCTCAATCCAATTCGCCGCGGGGAAGGAAGAGACGAGCGAATCGAGCACGGGCTTCTCCTTCGGCGCCTTCACCCGCAACGAGATCACAAGGTTCAAATCCTCGAGGGTGAAGTGGTACAGCACCTCGAAATGCTCCCGCGCGTCCATGCCGGAGGCGATGTTGAAGCGCGCCTCAAGCGTGCGGAACAAATACTCCGCCATGGGAATGAGCCCCTCCCCCCGGATGTCCACATACAATCGCTTTGGCGATTTGCCGTGAAGCTCCTTGATGTGCGCTCCGAACCGTTCGCGGAGGCCATTTATAACTTCATCGCGCGTCATGGCTTCCCGTTCCCCTTCTCCTTGGCTTTCTGAATCAACTTGACAACGCCCGCCAAGATGGCCTCCGGCTTGGGCGGACAGCCGGGGATGTACGCGTCAACCGGAATCACGTGGTCCAGCGGCACGGGACAGGTGTAGCTGTGGATGAACAGGCCCCGCGAAAGGGCGCATTCGCCGATCGCCACCACGAACCGGGGCTCGGGCATCTGTTCATAAAGCCTCGTGAGCCGCGCCATCGACTTCCGGTTGCACGATCCCGTCACCAGCAAGACGTCGGCATGGCGGATGCTCGGGGCCAGCACCATGCCAAAGCGCTCGACATCGTACCGGGGCGTGAGACAATCCAGGACCTCGATGTCGCAGTTGTTGCAGCTCCCTGTCGAGTAGTGAAATACCCACAGCGACTTCAACAACGTTTGTTCCGCGACTGTCATTGCTCTTCGCCTCATTTACGGCGCGGCAGCGCCGCCGCCTCACCAGCCAAAGGCCGCCAGAATCAGCGCGGCGATGGCTACACCGGTTACAGGTCCCCAGAGAAACCGCAACGCCTGATCCGTGCGCACGCGGGGATTGGTGTTCCGAATAACGACAATCAAGGCCAACAACACCACGAACTTGAGCGCGGCCCCAATGAACCCAGCCACCGTGGTTTGGATGCCTCCCAGGTACAGCACGACAAGCAGCAAGGGAAGCACCGCCATCAGCATGTGCTTCATTAGGCGGAACAGGGCCAGGCACGGTCCGGAATATTCAATCAAGATGCCCCCGCTAAGTTCCGTCTCGGCCTCGGGAATATCGAAGGGGACGAGGCCGAGTTTGGCGTGGATACACAAGAGCGCCGTTACAAGCGCCAGCAGCCCGGATAGGCTGACGGCGACCGCTCCATGCTCCCATTGCCACGCCATGAGAGCCCCAATGTCGAGCCTGTACCCGCTCTGGACCACCGGCGTCAGGAGGGCGAGCACAAAGGGCAACTCATAGCTCATCACGAGCTTCATCTCCCGCGAGGCCCCGAGGCTGGCGTAAGGATTGCCCGAGGCGAACGCGCCCATGATAAGACACCCCGACGGAATCACGAGCAGATAGAGCAGCACAATGAGATCGCCCGCATACCCGGCCTCGGGCCGCAGAATGTTCCCCCACAGCACCGCCGCCGCCGTTGCCGCGCTTGCGAACCCCACGATGGGCGCGCCCACGAACACCACGGGGACGCCCGAACTCGGAACCAACGTCTCCTTGCCGAAAAGCTTGCCGAGGTCGTACACGGGCTGTAGGAACGGCGGGCCTGTGCGGTAGTGAACGCGCGCCGTCACCTTGCGGTCCACCCAACTGGCCACAAGTCCGAGCACCGCAGTCAGCACAAAGCCGTATATGGCCCCATAATAGACGTGTATCATGCCCGGGCGTGCTCCCAATGCGTTGAATGCGCCATTAGATGCCGGCCCACCAGATAGGTATGCTCGTCCAACGCCTCCTCTTCCGTTTTGAGCGAAAGCGCGCCGTGGGGACAGGTCAGCGTGCACAAGGGTTCGTTCGCGCGTTGGCGCCGGTCCAGACAGTAATCACACATATGGGCCAGTAGCGGGACGTGTTCGGGATAGATGGTTCCGTAGGGACAGGCGTGGGAACACGAGGCGCAAGCAATGCAGCGCATCGAATGGCGCACCAGCAACTTGCCCTCGTTCTTTTGTTGTTCCAGGGCGTCCCGAGGGCACGCCGAGACGCAGTGGGGATGTTCGCAACGGCGGCACACCACATGGTAGGTAACGAGCTCCGCGATCGAGCGAACGCCATTGTTTCCGGGGTGATAGAAATAGCTGCACGACACGTCGCACGTCGCGCACCGGGCGGCGCTGCATACGTCCAAATCAATGTACAGCCGGGCGCCCGCGCCGTTGCCGGCTTCCGCCGCTTCGCTGCTGGACTCGCTGACGTTGCTCGTCATGACGGTTCCCCCTCACTATCCCCACATGCCTCGCACATAACGGATATCGCTGTAGCGCAACACCGGACCGTCCCGGCAGATGTAGTACGTGTCCAGGCGGCAGTGACCGCATTTGCCGAAGCCGCAGGACATATTCTCTTCCATGGACAGGAACATGTTCTCCGCGCGAAAGCCCATCGCGAGCAGGGTGCGAACGGAGAACTTCATCATGATGGGCGGACCGCAGACCACCGCCACCGCGGAGGCCGTGCCGTAGTCGGGCTGAAGGCCCTCCACGATCTCCGTGACCACGCCCACAGGCCCCTCCCAACCCGGGCCAGCGACGTCAACGGTGAGTTCGAGATCTACATCGTCCCGCTTCGCCCACTGGTTCATCTCTTGCCGATACAGAAACTCTTGGGGCGAACGGCACCCCCCGCGGAAAAACAGATTCGCCAGTTCGCCGCGCCGCTCGAAGAGCGCGTACATCAAGCTACGCACCGGCGCGAAACCGCAGCCGCCTCCCACCACCACCACCTCGCGGCCCCGGAATTCATCAAGGGGATAGCCTTCGCCGAAGGGGCCGCGAATCCCCACCTGGGCTCCGGAGGCCAATTGGTGAATGCGCTCGGTTACTCGCCCCACGCGCATAATGGTGACTTCGAGAAACGCCGAATTCGATGCGCTTGAAGATGGGGTGAAAGGCGCTTCGCCCACGCCGGGGAGGGCCAGTTCGATAAACTGCCCCGCTTCGAAAGCAAAGGGCTCCTTCGGTTGGAGCCGAAGCGTCTTGATCGTGGGCGTCTCGTCCCAGATATCGACGACCTCGGTCTCAAGCAGGCGGTACGAATTCTCCAGCGCCAGCATAAGCCGCCACCTCACGCAATACGTGCCGGATATCAATGCGCGCGGGACAGGCCGCGATGCACCGGCCACATCCGGTGCACGCGTTGACGCCCGCCACGCGCGGGAAGAAATCAAACTTCTTCTCGAATCGATTGCGAAGACGCATCCAAAGGCGGCCTCGCGGATTGTCTCCCCCAGCCACTCGGGCGAAAGTCTTGAGGAGGCAACTGTCCCACGCCCGAAACCGCGCGGCGCAACCTTCCTCTTCGTGTTCGTAGAGGTAGAAACAATGGCAGGTCGGACAGATGGTGTTACACGCCCCGCATTCGACGCACCGCAGGGCTTCTTCCTCCCACACGGGCGCGTCGTATGCCGCGGCCACGGCGCCCTCGAGTTCCTCGGCCGAGGGGGGGCCATCTTCCTTGACGTTCGCCTCTACCGTTTCCACGGCCCTACGCCGGCTTGCGTCCCGCTCCGCAAAATGGCCGTCTTTGGCCTCGCTCAGCAGCCCGCCGGCCGCGGACAGCACCGTCTCGCCCTTCCCGTTCGCCGCCTCCACGAGCCAGCCGTCCGTGAGTTCCGTGATGGCGGCGTCAAAGTCTTTTGTGGGATACGGCGCCCCCTTCAGAGCCGTGCAAAAGCAGGTGCTTAACGGGCGGGCGCAATCCGCCGCGATAATGAGGGTGTTCTCACGGGCTTGGGCGTAGTAGGGCTCCGCCGGCGGGGTATTCAGAAAAACAGTGTCCAGAATTCCCAGCGCATCAAGATCGCAGGCCTTCGCCCCGAGCACGCAAATGGGACGGTCTCTCTTGGCTAGCACATCGGGGGAGAATCCTTCAGCGACACGCTCCCGGCAAGAAAACAAGAAGGCTTTGAGCGGCTGTACCGTACGAGCGCTACAGAGGTCGAGGGACTGGATGGCAAGGGTGTCCGTGTACGGGCGAAAACAGCGCGTAGCGCCCCTTTGAACGGGAACAAACAGGGTGTACAGGCGGGCCAGCTCATCGAGAAACGGCCGCAACCTCTCGCAAGGAAGAAACGCAAACCCCTTGCTAGGGCTGTTCAAGGAACGGGTATGATCGTCTTGCTTCGCCGGCATGGCGCTATCCCCCGCTTTGCTCTCTCCTGCCCCACTATACATAACTTCCCCCAATATGTCAATACATAAATCTATCCCAATGAACTTAAGATCAGCGATTACAGCCTTTAGCTATTTGTTATATCTTCTATAGCATAACAATACCGTCACGCGCTTGTGCCCGGCTTTTTTCCCGCCCCTCTAGGACTCCGGAAAGCATGGATCACAAAGCGCCCGCCGCGATTCGTAACCGCAGCGGGCGCTTCTGGATGAACAGTGGGCTACTCCACCGTCAGTTTGGTCTTACTCGGAAGACGGCGGCGCCGAACCTTCGTCACTGGAATCCGCCTGCTTCGTCAGCGAACGCGGTGGCCGTAGGTAATGCACAATACCCACGAGAATAACAAACAACGCCGCGACGGCAAGGCCTTGGAGCCCGTACTGGGCGTGTAGTTCGTACAGGCTGGCGGGCACGATGATGATCAGCGCCAGGCCCATCAAGGCGTTCCAAGCAATGCGCCGGCCGCCCCGCGGCATCTCGTTGCCGAGCAGCGTCTTCTGGTTCATCAACAAGAAGAACGAGATGTACGCCAGCGGTATCAGCAAGAAGGCGAACATCGACGTCGGCACCACAAGCCATGGACCGGCCGCGTCCCACCAGAAGGGCGCAAACACGCCCGTCACGGGGAACAGGGCGCCAATGCGGAACCACCAGCCCTCGTGCGGCTTGCCGAAGAACTCGCAGAAGCCCACGGCCGAAATAATCATCAGCATGGTGATGCTGGAGAAGGCCACACCCAGCACGCCGATGCCGAACACGTATTGGGCGAAGAACATACCCGTGAAGGGTTCGAGCGCGTTGGCCAAGTCGAAATTATCCCGCCGCACCAACGTCGCCGCGAGATAGCGATCATAGGCGGTCGTTTCCGCAACAAGCGAATCAACCCGCTCCTCATGGGCCTCCGGATCCTCTATCTCCAGTTCCGACAATTCCGAGCGGACGGTCTCGGCCTCTTCCTCGTCCATGGGCAGCAAGGCGCGTCCGACCAGATATCTCTCGTATTCCGACTCTTGACCGCCGGTAACCTCCAATTCAACTTCTTCGTCGCGGGGCTCCGCGTCAGGATGAATCTCTTGGCGGATTTCCGCTTCTTCCTCGGGATCCATGAGTCCGTCTTGAGGCTCAAGGTGAAATTGGCTAGCCGCAGCGACCACGACGCAAGCCGTGGCGATCAAAAACGGAATGAGCAGTCCAAAACCGAGGTCAAATTTCATGAAGCCCCGGAACGACTTGCCCCAGCCCCGCTTCAGCAGCGAGTACCCGAACAGGAAGGTCATGTTGATGCCCACGGCCGTGGCCGCTGTCGAGACGATCACGCCGCGCTGGTCGGCGACGATGATCTCCTCCCAATGGCCCCGGAACTCCTCGGGCACATTCTGCAGGATCGCTACAAACCCTTCGGCGGGCCGCAGAATCATAGCGGGATCAGGCACGAAGCCCGCGAGGATGGAGCCCCACTCCAATTCGCCGACCATGCTCAAGCGCACAACCACGCCAATGAAGGAGATCATGATGAGCGCCACCATCACCTTGATGATCAACTCGAAGATCTTCACGCCCCAACCGCCGCGGCCGTAATTCCACGTAAACGCCACGGCAACGACAAAGAAGACCAGAACCAGAACCAAGTTGCTTGAGAATTCGCCAAGGGCGCCGCCCTCGCCGAATATCCCCGGCATCAAGTTCTGTTTAAACACGTTGATCCCCAGCGTGTACTGAGGCATAACCCATACCAGGTTGGCCACGAAGGCCGCGATGGCCCAGCCCCAGCCGAGCACGGGGTTCACGTACTCATTCACCGCAGGGAACGGCCGTTTGCCCGTGGACAGCGTCACGTAGGCGATGGCGCTGAGCATGATGATGCCCAATAGCATCGCCAAGGGTTGCACCCAGAGCATGCTAGTGCCCGCCAACACCCCGAGATACAGACTGCCCGCCAGGGAGCCGCCTCCCAAAGTGATAGCGCTCTGAAGAAAGCCCGGGCCGGAAAGGCGAAGGTAGGTCATCACCTTCTTGATTCCGCCCGCCTCATCGGCTTCGCGCAAGATTTCCGCTTCTCGAAGCACTTGTTCGTCGTAACCGCTCGTGACCTCGTTATGTTCGTTGTCATTCATAAACTTGTTCCTCCACCGGTTTAACCTCCTTTCTGTAGAATTGCTTCTTCACGCCCATGAAGAGCATCGGTTTCTCCGATGCCCAACCCATGCCCCGGGGGGGCCGGCTCCTGGGGGGCCATCGCTTCCCGCAATAGCCCCAACACCCACCGCAGCCGCACCAAGATAGCCTGAACCCGCCCGGAATTTCAAAGTCGAGTTTTTTTGGGGGTAAGGGCCTTCGCCTGGAGGGGCGCTTCCGGACGGGCAAGGGTAGAACCGGGGCAGCCTGTGTTGGTCTAAGTTGACACGGCGCATCGCTCACCCAACCGTAACTACAGCCTATATAGCACTCATACGACGAAGAGTTGAAATAAGCTTGCTAGACCGGTACTATTTGATCATCAGATGGACAGAGTGGGACATATCAGATGGATTTCTACGCTTGTTCGTGTTATTCTAACGCTTCTGAAACAAGAGCGGAGAGTAGGACGAGGGCGATTGAACGCCAATTAGGGTAAATGTGATTGTTTATTGCAGAGATGGCCTGGAAGTTTTTGCATCAATGAGTACGAATTTATATACTTTTGTAGTAAACAATCATATGGGGAAGTGAACGCTGAATTGGAGGAATGGGAATGTTAGATAACATAGATCTGCACAGTCCTGAGCCGGTATACACTCAAATCGAAAAACAAGTACAATTCGCTATCGCCGCCGGGCGGTTGAAATCCGAGGACCGCCTCCCATCGGTGCGCGAGCTTTCCGAGCGGCTGGGCGTAAACCCGAACACCGTCGCCAAGGCATACCGGGATCTCCAGCTCATGGGCTGGGTCAGCGCCCGCCGTAATATGGGTATTTTTGTCACAAGAGGGTGTGAACAACGGTGCCGCGATGATGTGCGCGCAAGGATCGCGCAACAAATCTTTCAAGCGGTGACTGAGGCGAAAGCAGCGGGCATGAGCCGCGACGAAATCGTGAAAGCCGCGGAAGAATCCTTTAACTCATCCTGAACATCCCGGGACGCCGCCCGTTGTGCCGGGACCGAACGCCTTTTTCGACTAGGATAGGGTCTTCCTGCCAGATGTTTCCCCCTGAATACCGGGGGGAACATCTACTTTTGACTAAAGCCCAGCGAGGCCCCCCCTTCCGCGCCCCAATCGCCGGATAAGGCGGTGTGCCGGGTGTATACATCCCCCGGCCCTTCGGGCCACCCCCTGAAAGGGGGAATTAGTCTGCTCACTTGTTAGGTGAATTGCGGCTTACCCGATCTGGCCTTTTTCAATGGACAATTCCCCCGTCGAAGGGGGATGCGGCTCTCTGGAGGAGCTTCCCTATCCGGGGATTTGGCTGCGCATCCCATTTGACAAGGGGTCCTGTTCCGTGCGATAGTATTAATGACTGACCGGATAGTTATTTAAGGAGCCGTTCTGCATGCCCCCATCATCCCTGCCCAAATGGCGCCGGCAACCCCATGAGCGCCCGGCTCAAATCTTGGATGCCGCCCTTGATGTGTTCGCGGAAAAGGGGTTTCACGAAGCCCGCATGGACGAGATCGCCGAGAGCGCGGGCATTACAAAGGGCACGATTTACCTCTATTTTGAAAGCAAGGAGGAATTGTTTCTCGCCATGGTGCGGACGGGATTCGCCGAATGGGTGGACCTGTTGCCGCAAATGACGTTCGAGCCCAGTCAGGATCTCGAGGCATTGGGCCGAAATTTGGGCATAACCTTCTTGGAAGCCTTGGAGAATCCCCGTTTTGTGAAGCTGATTCCGGTGGTGTTGGGGGAATTGAACCATTTGCCGGCGCTGAAGCAAATCTATCGCGAGGAAATCATGCCCAAGGCGAATTTCCATTTGGCGGAGCTATTGGAGTTTGGGATGGAGCACGGCGTGATGAAACGGCTGGACGCCGTGGCAGCCGCGCGGTGTCTGTTCGGGATGTATTTCGGCTTTATCTTGACGCAGGAAGTGCTCGGGGCCAAGGAAATCACGCCCATGAGGCGGGAAACCATCGCCGATACGATAACCACGGTGTATTTCCGGGGGATCTTGGCGGAAAACGGAGAAACACGGTGAGAAGGGACAAACCTATCCCGATGGAACCACGCGGCCTCCTGGCGGAAAACGTTTGGCGTGCGTTCGGCTGCGCCTTGGCGTTGTTGGCCCTGGGATGCGAGCCCACTGACCCCTCACGGCTATCGGTGTCGGGCCTCATCGAGGGCGGCACGGCCGAAGTCGGCTCTTTAACGGGAGGACGGGTGGCGGAGGTCGCCGCCCAAGAAGGGGAGCAAGTCGCCGAGGGAGACCTTTTACTGCGGCTTGAGGCGGACGAGGCCGAGGCCACGGTTGAGGCCGCCGAAGCCCAAGTGGCCCAGGCCGAGGCGGCGCTGCGC
>JAWOFY010000143.1:0-3646 GCA_046497285.1 Candidatus Hydrogenedentota bacterium | reverse complement strand
TAACAGAAACTGGGGCGTTGTGAAACAACGCCACTTCACGATATCAGGCGACTGGACGTTGTGTAAACAGCCTTACATGACGCCAATCGCCGGATAAGAATTCGCAAGAACCTTATCGCCGCCTTCGAAGCGGCTCATAAATGCCGGCGAGACGCCGGCGGTACGTTCTCACCCATTGGGTGAGGATGAATTTCCTTTTCAGGCGCGAGTAACAAGGACATCAATATATCTTGGGCTGACTTATCCGACGATTGGCGTCATGTAAGGCTGTTTACACAACGTCCAGTCGCCTGATATCGTGAAGTGGCGTTGTTTCACAACGCCCCAGTTTCTGTTAAGAAAAGGGTACTCGCTACCATCGGTGGACAGGATGGCTGACCATTTTCGGTCTCGCTCATGTGTTGAGCAAGCGCCGGCTTAAGAAAGGGGATTAAACGGCTATTCGTCCCGCTTGTAGAGCCCATGGCTTGCAATGCTAAACGACAACAGCTATTCGCGCGGCTAACTTGCTGTCATAGTAAAAGATCCCTGAGCGACTTGCAGAAGTGTATCCGAGGCTCGTTTTCTCGCCAAAATCGATTACAATACCGAGTATTCGGAGCGCTATCCAGCCATTGTCAGCAAGATCCATGCGCTGCGGGAGGACTTCTGCAAGTCGCTGCCGTCTTTTCTCTTTTAAGAAGAGTATCGGCACAACAGCTGTGATACTGAACCGAACTGGGTGACGCCTCTTGAATCAGCATGACACACCCCCGACGGAAGCCAGCGTGGCGCGCAACCAACCGCCGCCGCCTCCCGAACCTCGGCCCTTTGGTCCGTGGGCCACGGTGATAATTGGGGCCGCGTTGCTCCTTGCCATTGAACTGATTGGGGCCAACCTGGCTGCGCTTATGATGTCGATCTCGGCGCAGTTGCGTGGCGCGCCAATGCCCGATGACCCGCAGGAGCTGGCTCAAACCGGCGGCTTTGTCGCCGCCATGCAGCCCTTCAAACTGGTCCTGGCCCTGATGGCCATGGCTGTTGTGGCTCTCCTATGCAAGCTGCCCTGGTCCAGCTATTACGGCCGATGGGGATTCACGTGGCGTCAGGCGGGCGGATGGTTGCTTGGCATGACGCTTCTTCTGGGCGCGGCCGCGCTAGGCTTGGTCATTCTCGGGCAGCCCGTCGTGTTGGACTGGGTGATTTCGGTCTACGAAACCGCGACATGGATGCCCTACTTTGTAGTCGCCTTGTGTGTGCTTGCGCCCATCTACGAGGAGTTGTTCTTTCGGGGATTTCTCCTAAGAGGTTTGGAACAGTCCCGTCTAGGGGCCACGGGAGGGATTGTTGTCAGTTCGGCGCTGTGGGCTGCTATCCACCTTCAGTATCCCCTGCAAGGGGTTGTGATTATCTTTATCATGGGCCTTTTCTTGGGTGTGGCGTGGGTTAAGACGCGAAGCCTCGGGCTCGTTATCCTGCTCCATGGAGCCGCAAACGCCTTGACCTTGATGCAGATCGCCTATGTCGCGGCTGAGTGAGCCCCCGAAACCCTTGACTGGTTCCAACGCTTTTGCCTAGAATCCTTCTCAACACGATTCCTGGCCGCCCCATGTCCCGCCTTTGCCGTCAAGGGCTGGAGGAAGAATACCCTGCGTATGAGTGATCACGCCAAGCGCGTCCTCGAGCATTTTGGCTTGCGAGAGCAGCCCTTTGCCGCCACCACCGATCCCGCCTATTTTCATGCGGCCCCCCCATTCCGGGAAGCGCTGTTTAGGCTGTGGAACCACATTGATGAGCGGCAAGGGATCGCGGTTGTGCTGGGAAACTGCGGATCGGGCAAGACTACCCTCCTGCGCAAGATGTTGTCGGGACTCGCCGAGGCGGGGGACGCGTACAAGGTGGCGCTTATCGATTCTCCCTTGCCTATGTGGACCAGCTATGATTTAATCATGACTATGAATCAACGGCTGGGCGTGACGCCCGCCGAGTTCACCTTCAATGGCCAGATGGAAGCCTTGCACCGGTTTCTCCACGAAGAGCGGGGCCGGATCACGACCTTGATCATCGACGATGCTCAGAACCTGAATAAGCGCGGGCAACTCGAATTGATGCGCCTGGCCCAGAACCTGGAGACCTCCCAGCACAAACTGTTGAACATCCTTCTGTTTGCGCAATTGGAATGGAAGGAGGTGCTCAAGGCGGTCCCCAATTTCCGGCAACGCATCAATGTTACGTATTCCTTGGCGCCGCTCAGTTTGGAGGATACGTGGGACCTTATTGCGTTTCGTTTGCGGCAGGCGGGAGCCGCTTCGCCGGCATCTGTGTTCAACGAAGAGGCCGTCATGCTCATTCACGCGTTCACGGGGGGCCGGCCGCGCGAAACCGTGAACGTGTGCCGGAACGCGATGCTTACCGCCGCGCGGATAGCGCAGCCCGTGGTGGACGCTGACGTGACCCTTCACACCATCGATCGTACTGCGGCGCCCAACGAGGCGGCGCGCCGGAAGATTGAGGCGTTGGTGGAGCAATGGGATAGAGAAGGAAGAAGGGGAGGGACAAGCCCCGCTCGGAAACCGGAAACGCCGATGTCTGAAGGCCAAGATCGGGAAAGCTCGGATTCGAAATCCGGGGGCGAGGAGTTCGGTGTGCAATTAGGAGAAGAGACTAGCGGCGCGGCCACCACCAGGCGCGAAGACGAGGAACGAGCGAATCAGCTTTTGTTGCGTGTGGCTCAAGACCGCGAGAAGAACACGAAGGCGCGCGAGGAGGAGGACCGTTCAGCCGATGAGTGACGAGCACCAGACCGAATGGAATTGGGGCCCGGCGGTCCGGAGCCGGCTGGCGCGCATTGAAACAGCGCTGCAAGCCTCCATTGGTCCCGATACCCGCTTCGAAAGCGGGGCGGCGGGCCGGCAAGGCGTCCCGCGCGAAGCCTTCCTTGATGCAGGAGGAGCCGCGCGGCCAAGCGGCGATGAGGTCCTCGGGTACGGCGGAGCATCCAGTGGGGAAAGGGAGGCGTGGCGGCAAGAGGTCTACAACGTAGACGAAGACGATGACCTGTCCAAAGAATGCGTGGGCCGCTTGAAGCCAAGTAAACGTGGCTTGGAGATATTGCAGGCCGTTGTCGCTGAGTTAGCTCAGGCGCCAAAGGATTCGGGGTCGGCGCCAGGAACCGAATTATACCAAAGCGCGGGATCGGCCGGCCCAGATGCCTCCCCGTTTGATGCGCCGGAAGGGTTGCTTTTGGAGAGCGGCCCGGCTGCGGACAGACCAAGCGAGAATAGCGCGGAGGATACCTCCGAGCCGCGAACGCAACGAGAGGATGAGGCCTCCGGGAGCACTCCGCTTGACTTCGAAGAAATGCTGAAGCTGATTGAAGAACTCCAGAACCAGCCCCGTGAAGATCCCGGCGAGGAGCCGCCGCGCGACATCTAGCCCGTGGCGTGTTGCTACATCGCTGCTACGGGTTGGCCTTATCCGCGTCGACCAAGCTGAAGAACATTTCGGCCTCGGCCGCGACGCTTTCGTCAACTTTGGCGACAGCCCGCACTTTGCAGGCGTTCCTGCGATGGCGCAGCATCTCGACCTTGACCACAATCTGGTCTCCTGGCGCCACGGTCCGCCGGAAGCGGGCCTTTTCAATACCCATGAAATAGGCTACTTTGCC
>JAWOFY010000099.1:0-3559 GCA_046497285.1 Candidatus Hydrogenedentota bacterium | reverse complement strand
CCGAACCCTTGGCCTTAAAGACCGCTTTCGGGGACCCCATTCCGCCGGTGAGTTCCACCAAGTCCATGCTCGGCCATCTGCTCGCCGCGGCCGGCGCGGTCGAAGCGCTGGCCTGCCTGTTGGCCGTGCGTGATGGGGTGCTTCCGCCCAGCATCAACTACGATACGCCAGCGCTTCGACCGCGCCGGCCGCGCCGAGGAGATGGCCGATCATGGACTTGGTGGAACTCACCGGCGGCATGGCGTCCCCGAAAACGGTCTTTAAGGCCAAGGTTTCGGCCGCATCATTGAGCTTCGTGCTCGTACCGTGCGCGTTGAAATAGCCAATGGCGCCGGGCTCAACGTTTGCGTCTTCCAACGCCAAGCGCATCGCGGCGGACGCGCCCGAACCGTCCGGACGGGGCGCCGTGATGTGATAAGCGTCACACGTATCCGCCTGACCGGCAATTTCGCCGAGGATCTCCGCCCCGCGCTTGCGGGCGTGCTCCTCGGACTCCAGCACGAGCGCTCCCCCCCCCTCTCCCATCACGAATCCGTCGCGGTCACGGTCGAAGGGACGGCTCGCCCGTTCCGGCTCATCGTTGCGGCAGGAAAGGGCTTTCATGGCCGCGAAACTGGCCATGCCAAAAGGCACAATGGACGCCTCGCATCCGCCGGCCACCATGACATCGGCCCGGCCGTTGCGGATGGCCATCGCCGCGTCTCCGATGCTTTGCGCCCCCGAGGCGCACGCAGACACTACGGCCTCGTTGGGGCCTTGAAGCCCCAGTTGGATGCCGACCTCGCCCGAGCCAATGTTTGCCAAAAGCTTGGGGATGGTTAAGGGGGATACGCGGCGCGCGCCACCTTCGACAAAACGCGTCATCTGTTCCTGAAACGTGAACAGCCCGCCGATGCCGCTGCCCATGATGACGCCGCACCGGTTGGGATCCTCCTGGTTCAGGTCGATCCCGGCTTGTGCCCAAGCCTGAAGGGCGCTGCACAAGCCCCAAACCGAGTACGGGTCGGAGCGGCGAATGTCTTTACTGGTCATGCCCGGCGGCACGCAAGGCTCGGTCTGCCCCGCAATCTGCGAGGACAACTCCGAGGGATCGAAGTAGTCGATTCTTCGAATGCCCGATCGGCCCTCACAAATGGACTTCCAGAAGGTCTCTGTATCGTTTCCCACCGGAGACACCACCCCGGTTCCCGTCACAACTACCCGTGTTCTCATGCGTCCTCTGCGATATGGAATAGAGTGGCGCCCAGCCCGCACCCTCGCGCTTCATGGGCTGGGCATAGGTGAACGTGAATGGATTCCAGCCACTTGGGTTTGTACGGACGATATCCCGCCCTTAATTCACCGCAGAATGAACGGAACGCATGACCGTCCGTCCACGGAGCTGACGCCAGACGTTCCCTGGATGTCTGCAAGTGGCTTCTTCTTGATCGCGGCCTGGCTGGAGCAAACGCCAGCCCGGCCGCCAATACGGATCTGTTACACCTTGTTTTCGATGTACCGGACCGCGTCGCCAACCGTCTGAATCTCGTTGGCGTCGTCTTCAATGTTAATGCTGTATTCTTCTTCCAAAGCCATCAACAACTCGGTGATGTCAAGCGAGTCGGCGCCAAGGTCTTCAATGAACTTGGCGTTATCCGTCACCTTGTCCTCGCTGCACTCCAGCTTCTCGCATATGATGCGCTTTACAGTGTCTGACACACTGGTCTCATTACTCATTCGTTTCACCTCCCTATATGTCTGGTAACGTAACATGGTCTCATCGTGCTGGCCCGGCGGACCAGCGGCAAAGCGATGGGGATTATAGCAAGGTTCAAAGCGGATTTCTACCCAATTTTGGCGGCGCCCAGCATTAACGTGCAAGAAAAACAAAATACCCCCCGCTGAACCCCAGCCGAGGCAATGGAGCCGGGGATTCAGCAGGGGCCTCACTAAGGAGGAGGATCGTTTATGGCAAGCGTTTTGTAACGCCCTGTTGTTTTGGGTTAAACGCCCGCTTGCGCCGCATACATCCCCGCTGGACGCTGAAAATGCCGACGGCGATCACGCCTCACCCGCTAGTCCATCCTTCATGGCCGAGCATCCACGCCTCCACGCGGGGAAGGCCGATCCGGCCCTTCACGCACAAACCGGCGCACATCCTCTTCGCTCACATCGTCAAGACGCTGAAAGCACTCTTCAAACCGCTCTCGCCGCTCCGAAGGAGACATCTCAGCCCACTTGTCACCAAGCTCCCGGAGCCGTTCCATCTCCCCTTCGCGGGGGCGCGGCGTATCCTGCGCGCGGCCCTCCACACCCAAACGCGGGAAACTGCGACCCGGCCCCTCGCGCACAAACCGGCGCACATCCTCTTCGCTCACATCGTCAAGACGCTGAAAGCGTTCTTCTAACAACTCTCGCCGCTCCGAACGCGACATCTCACCCCACTTCTCACCAAGCTCCCGGAGCCGTTCCATCTCCCCTTCGCGGGGGCGCGGCGTATCCTGCGCGCGGCCTTCCACACCCACACGCGGGAAACTGCGACCCGGCCCCTCGCGCACAAACCGGCGCACATCCTCTTCGCCCACATCATGGAGACGCTGAAAGCGTTCTTCTAACAACTCTCGCCGCTCCGAACGCGACATCTCCGGCCAATGCTCTCGAAGCTTACGCACCGTTTCCATGCGCCGGTCTCCCATCCAAGGGAGGCGCTCTTCCCAAACATCGTCTTTACGCGCCGACCCCTCAGCCTCCTCGGAATTGTCGCCGCGGCGTTCCTCCCACCGCTCGCGCAATTCGCGGATGCCTTCTTGCCAGGCTTCGGGAACTTCCTCGCTCACGAACTCAAATAGGCGTTCCAAGCGTTCCCGCCACTGTTCGGCCTCCACTTCGTCCATATTCTCGACCATGCGTTCAACACGCTCGCGCACAGCCTCGCGTTCTTCCTCGCCGATGCCTTCGCGCCGGCCGCGGGACCGCCCCTCTGTTTCTTCTCTCCTCGCCTCGGGTCGTTCGCGCCGCCTCTCATCAGGGGCGGCCTCTCCTTCGCCCCGGCGGCCTGGGAACAACTCATGCTCCCGGAAGAACTCACGCCGCTCCTGACGATCCATCTCCTTAAGCTTCTCATGGAAGGCGGGGGGCATCCGGCGCAAGTCCCGGGCGCGTTCCACGAGCCGGCGCATATCCTCTTCGAATTCAGGCATGAAGAGGTAAAAGCGAGCTTGTTGTTTAACGTTGAAGTCCTCGGTGATTTCCCGGTACCCATCCCTTTGATGCAAGATTCTCTTGCCTTCCAGTTCAAGGGCCTTATCGAGCTTCTCCGAGATCGTATCTTCGTCCGCGTCTTCACGCAGGGCGCGGCGCAACTCGTGGCGGGCCTCTCCGAGTTCACGTTGCAGCTCGCGATACTGTTCCTCGTGCGCCTCAATGCGTTGGACCACCTTTTCGGTTTCTTGCTCGTCCAGGTCCAAGGTCTCCGCGAGGCGGCGAATTCGCACACGTTGCATCGCTTCGCGGGCTTCCCGCGGAGGCCGGCGAGACCCACGCTCGTCTTCCCCACGCTCGGAATCCCAGCCACTCTCGG
>JAWOFY010000059.1:0-8914 GCA_046497285.1 Candidatus Hydrogenedentota bacterium | reverse complement strand
CGGCATTGCCGCCTAGACGGCGGCGCTACGTAGGGGGACGTTGTTCCCAGGAGCAGCGTCCTTACCCGGCGATGAAGCGCGGCCAGGATTGACGTAATGGGGCCTGAGTAATTAACCGCAAGGGGATTCCTCCATGCACAAGGGCAAGGCGCGGGTGTTTTTCTGGGGCATTACGGCGGCGCTCGCCGGTTTCATCTTTGGCTTTGACACCGTGGTGATTTCCGGGGCCGAACAAGCCATTGAAGAGGTGTGGGAACTCCGTTCCGCGATGCACGGCTTGGCCATGAGCATGGCGCTTTGGGGCACGGTTGCCGGCGCGCTCGTTGGCGGGTGGCCCGCAGCGCGGTTCGGACGGAAACCGACGTTGACCTGTATCGGGCTGCTCTACCTGTTGTCCGCGTTGGGCTCGGCCCTCGCCCCTGAGGTGTATAGCTTTATGATCGCCCGTTTCATCGGCGGGATTGGGGTGGGTGTCTGCACTGTGGCGGCCCCGATGTATATTTCGGAAATCGCGCCTGCCGAATACCGGGGGCGGTTGACCGGTTTGTTCCAATTCAATATCGTATTCGGGATTCTGGTGGCCTACGGCTCCAACGCGCTACTAGCCGATGTGGGCGCGGAACCTTGGCGTTGGATGCTGGGGGTGGAGGCCATACCGGCATTTATCTATTTTGTGTTGTGCTTCACGCTGCCCGAAAGTCCGCGCTGGCTGATTGTCCACCGTGGCGAACGGGAAGCCGCCCGGGGGGTCTTTGCGCAGATCTATCCGGAATGGACGCGCGAAGATCTGGAAAAACAGGTTGACGAAGTGGAAGCATCGGTCGTCAAGCTGGAGCGGCCCGAGAAGTTCTTCACCGCGCGTCTGTTCACCCCCATTTCCCTGGCGTTCCTTATCGCGTTTTTCAACCAGCTCTCCGGCATCAACGCGGTCCTGTACTTTGCCCCGCGCATCTTCGAGATGACGGGGCTCGATGCCCAAGCCGCGCTTTTGCAGTCGGTCGGGATAGGCATTACGAATTTGATCTTCACCTTTGTGGGGTTGTGGCTGATTGACCGCCTGGGCCGGCGCGCGCTGCTTTACATTGGGTCGGTCGGGTACATCGCGTCGCTGGGCCTCACCGCTTGGGCATTCCACACCGAGACCTACGCGATTGTGCCGGTTTGCATTTTCGCGTTTATCGCGGCGCATGCCGTGGGCCAGGGCGCCGTGATCTGGGTGTTCATCAGCGAAATCTTCCCGAATCGCAACCGCTCGGCAGGGCAGACGCTGGGCAGTTCCACCCACTGGGTGTTCGCGGCGCTGTTGACCCTGGTCTTTCCGGTGATGACGGACACGTTTGCGCCCGTGTTCATATTCGGATTCTTCTGCTTCATGATGTGCCTGCAATTGCTGTGGGTGAAACTCGCGGTGCCCGAAACCAAGGGCATTTCGCTGGAAGAGATGCAACGGAAACTTGGCATCGCGCCGTAAAACGCGCGTTCATGTGTGAGTCTTCATGCGCCCCCATGTGTTGACGAGGCTTTTCCCCACCCTATGCGGCGTGGTAAACTGCCATCGCTTGGGGAAACGGATATCCCCTAGTCTCCCTATTGAAGGGGAGTCGCAACGCCGTCTTTCAGACGGCCCATCACGCCAGCGGGATGCAGGCGCTCGGGGCGGCAAAAGGACTGGCCGCCGCGCCTCGTTCACGCAGAACCTAGTGACGCATACACGGAACCGTCATGTCCATACGTCTGATCCATACCGCGGATGTCCATCTTGATTTGTGCTACGCCCACGCCGGGATGCCGCCCGTCCAAGCCAACAATCGCCGGCAAAGCTTACGGGATAGCCTGCGCACCGTCGTGCGGCGGGCGGGTGAATGGCCCGCGGACGCCTTGCTCATCGCGGGCGACTTGTTTGAGCATCACCGGGTAAGCCCTGACACGATCGCGTTCCTCAAGGATGTGTTTGACCGAATCCCCGATGTGGCGGTGTTCATCGCGCCGGGAAACCATGATCCCTACACCCCGGATTCGCCCTATGCCACGGAGTCGTGGCCGGGCAACGTGACGATTTTCTCGCAGCCCAGCTGGCAATCCAAGGACGTAAGCCACGCCCTGCTGACGGTCCATGGATTCGCCTTCGACGGGCCCGACCTTTCGGAGAACCCCTTCGGGCAACTCGACGTGCCCCAGGATAGCGGGCGGGTTCATGTGGCAGTAGGCCATGGCTCCGCGTCCACCCATCAACCGCCGGACAAGGGCGCGTACGCCCCGTTTGACCCGGGGCAGGCGGCGGCGCCCGGCTTGGCGTACCTCGCGCTGGGACATTTTCATACCGTCACCGAACTCGAGGGTAATTTTCCCACCCGGATGTGCTATTCGGGCGCCCCGGAAGGCCATGGCTTCGGCGAATGCGGGCCGCGGCATTTTCTGGAGGTCGAGATTGATGAGGGCCGTCCGCGCGTGCGGCAGCAGGCCTCCGCCCACTCAATTTATGAGCAACACACGCTGGATGTCTCGACGTTCAGCAATAGTCAGGCCGTGCTTGAGGCGGTGCGCGACTTGCCCGCCCCTGCCGAGGCCGCCCGCTTGGTGCGCATTGTGCTGGAAGGGGCTTGTCCACCCTCCATGCAAGAACGTCTCAAGGCGTTGCCGGATGTTGTGGGCGACCAGTTCGCGTATCTCGACATCGTGGATCGCACCACTGCGCAGGAGGATTACGAGGACCTCGCGCACGAGGCCACCAGTTTGGGGATGTTCATCCAGCAGATGAACGACGCCATTGCGGCGGCGGCTGAACCGGAACGGCGGCGCATGCTGGAACGGGCGCGTTATGTGGGGCTTGCGGCATACCGGGGCGAAATGGTTCCGGTTCGCGGAACGGAGGGCGGTTGACCGTGCGCATTCGAACGCTTTGGTTGGATGGATACGGCCGGTTCATTGGACGGGAATTAAGCCTCCAGCCGGGTTTTCAGATTATCCTTGGTCCTAACGAGCAGGGCAAGACCACGGTGCGTACCTTCATTGGCGATATGCTGTATGGCCAGAAGCGCAGCGCGACGCAGCGATTGTATGACGAAGGTCATGAATTGCGCAGACCCTGGCGCAACCCCGAGGTTTACCGGGGGCGGCTCCTGTATGAACTTGATGACGGCCGGGAAATCGAGGCGCACCGGAATTTTGACCGGCGCAACGAAAGCATTGAGGTTTTTGACCGAACCCATCAGCGCAACATCACCGCGGAATTTGAGCAGTTGCGCAACCGCGAGAAGCCTTTCGCGGAGACGCATCTTGGCTTAGGGAAACAGATCTTTCTGCATGCCGCCACTATCAGCCATGGCACCCTGGAGACGTTGGGCGATGAGGATTCGCTGAGGCAGATTCGCGAGAAGCTGTTGGCGTTGGCGGATTCTGGCGAGTACGAGGGATCGGCGGATGCGGCCTTGCGTCTTCTTCAGCAACGAATCACGGCTATCGGCAAGCCGACTGCCCGCACAAAACCGCTGCCAGCGGCAAAGGCCCGTCTCGCCGAATTGGATCGGGAACTCGAGGCGGCTCAGGAACTTTCGGCCGAGCTGGAGGACCTGGAAACGAGGCAACGCCGGGAGCGGGAGCGGCTCGAAGCGTTGCGCCAACGCCATGCGCAAGTGGAGGGGCAACTTCAAGGAATCGAGAAGGCGCAACGGGCGCGCCGGCTGCGCGAGGCCGAGCGATTGCAGGAAGAGGTGAACGCCGTTACCAAGGCGTGTTTCTCCTTGCAGCAGGCGGCCTCTTTTCCGCTAGACCGCATGACCGAGTTGGACGAGGCCGCCAAGGCGGTTACAGACGCCGAGCAACAGTTGGCCCGCAGCCGCGAGGAATTGGCGCGGCTTGAGGAAGCGATTGAGACGGAGAAAGAGCGCCTCGGGCCGGTGGCCGAGGAAGAGCCCGGGGACATCAGCGAAGAATGGGACGACTATCTGCGGCAGCTTGAGGAAGACGTACAGTTTTTGCGGAAACAAGTGGAGAACGGGGAGGAGGAACTCAGAGAAATCGAACGGCTCCGGGAGCAAGCCGAGACGTCTCTCCAAAATCTGCCCGATTTCAGCCGCATCCGCTCGAATCCCATGGAGTGGGTGGGCCAGTTGGTGAACACCTTCGAGCGCGCCGTCAGCACCCGGGACAGCGAGGCGCAGGAGCGGGATCGCCTTGAAGATCAAGTGGCTGAGAAACGCGCGGCTATCGAAGAGCCGCAGGCTTTTTTCGAGCGTCATCCCGAAATTGGTTCGCATATACACGAATATGAGGAGCAGCACCGGGAAACGGCCGAAGAGCTGGAGCAAGTGTCTGAACAGATAGAGGAGGTGTCCGCCAATCTCGCCGATGAAGAGACATCCACCACGCGGGATTACTGGTTAGCGGGCCTGACCGTGATCTTCATGACCGGTTTTGCTTACGGGTGGTACGTCTTCGACAACCCCGGTCTGCTTGTGCCCATTGCCCTGACGGCTCTACTTTTCCTGTGGACGCTGGGGAATATGTTCTACACCCAGCGCAGGCTGCAGCGGCTGCGGCGCGAGCTGGACGCCTTGCGCGAACAAAAGGAGACCGCCGAGCACGCGCAGGCAAGCCGTGAAGCGGCCATGCAAACCCTCCTGCAGGAAGCCGGGCGCCAGTCTTTGCGAGAACTGGAGGCTTACTACGAGCGGTACCTTCAAGCAGCGGAGGAACTCGAGCGCCTCGAGGCGGCGGCCGAGGAGAAGCGCCAGTCCGCCGAGGAAGAGGAACAGCAGGTCGCCCGGCTGTTTAACAAGGTGAAGCAAACGTTTGAAGCCTTGGGGGAATCGCTGAGGGAGGAGGACCAGATTCGCAAAGCGGGCGATCGGGTCATTCAAAGGTATCAAGCCTATCGCGAAGCGAAAAACGAAGTCGCCAAGCGGCGCGAGGAAGCCGAGGCCAAGCGGCAAGCCCTTGAAGAGCGGAAGGCCGAGTGGGAGCAAAAGCGGCTGGCCTTGCGGGATGCGAGCCTGGAAGTGCGCGATCATCTGCGAAAGCATGGGTTTCCCGAAGAGCACTATGACAGTGCTTCCCGGGCGTTGCGGGCTTTCCGCAAGTATACAGCGGAGTGGCGGCAGAAACGGAACCGGCTCGAACTCCAGCAACAGCACAAGAAAGAACTTGAGGATCGCATTGCCGCCGAAACGGAAGCCCTTGAAACGGCGCGGCGGAACGTGGAGCGTCTCGCCAAGGAACTGGGCGGGGAAAGCTATGAAGACTGTCAGCGTTCGGCCGAACACGCCCGCGAATACGAGGCGGCGCGACAAAAGCGGCAGGATCTCAACCGGCAGCTTGAACAAGTTCTGAATGGCGACACGCTTCAGAATTTGCGCGAGCGTGTCCGGATGGATGGGGAGGTCAACGAGGAACCGGCTGGCGACGCCGACGCGTTGCGCCGGGAACGGGATGAACTTGACGCCACTATCGATGCTTCGCTTGAGGCCCTCCATGAGATGCAGATCGAACTTGCCCGCCGCCGGGCGGGGGCGCGGCCCATTAATGAAATCGAGGAAGAGCGCGCCCATGTTCAGCGCCGGGTGGACGAGCTGACCTTCGAGATGGACGCCACGGCGTACGCTTCCGAGGCTATCGACGCCATTGCCCGCGACCGGCACGCTCGCATCGCCCCCCATCTCGCGCGCCGGGCGAGCACGTTGCTCAGTACGATTACGGCGGGCGTATACAATGAACTCTTCATTGACCGGGACCTGAACATCTCCGTGCGCATGCCGCAGACGTCCCAGATCAACGCTGGCGCGCTCAACCAATTAAGCAAGGGTACGGTGGATCAGATCTATTTCGCGTTGCGCCTCGCTCTCATTGAGACGCTTAGCAAAAGCGGGGAGCGGATCCCCATGCTGCTGGACGACCCCTTTGGCAACTATGACGACCGCCGGCTTGCCCAAGCAATGCAACTGCTCGCCCGCCTGGGCCAGCAGAGCCAGATCATTTTGTTTACCTGCCGCGAGGATGTCGTGGAAGCCGGGAAACAGGTCAACGCCCCCATCCTTACCTTGTAAACAGGCGGGAAAGGTTTACCGGCCGCGCACCGAGGTAAACACGACATTTCCGTTGCGGAGCATGGCTTTCACGGGGCCGGGGTAGGACTCCATGAGGCGGTGGGTTTCGCTCTCGAGCCGCAACACCGTGTCGGAGTGGATCTGTTTGGTGACGACGACCTCCGGTTTGCGGCGGGCGTTGGAGTCCTCTTTCAAGGCGCTGGCCTGCGCCTGAAGTTCGGCGATTTGGCCGTGGCATACTTCCTCCTGCTCCATGAGCTGTTCCACGGCCTTTTGCTTCTCGGCTGGCAGTTGTTTCAGCCGGGGCCGGATCGGCTTAAGCGCTGCATCAATCTTATCCAAATGCTTGCGCCATTGCTGAATCTCGGCTTCGATTTTGTCAAGTTGCCCGGTTAGCCAGGGATCGCGCCCTGCCTCGAGCACGGTGCGCACGTCCCCGTCGCTGCCCGCTTCGTGGACTTCCATCCCCCCCAGTGCAGAGACCTCGCCGCCCACCAGCCGTCCCCGAGTCACCTTTACGGCCCCGCGCGTGCGAATGACCGAATGCCGGATCTCCCGCTCGGCCACGACGTCGTCCTCCGCATCCACGTTGGCTTCGAGGATATAGCGAGCATGCAAGCCGCCGCCGACCGTAATCCGGTGCTCGTCGTCTCCGGTTATGCCGCCGCGCACCACGAGATTGCCGCCGGCGGTGATCGCGGAGGGCTCCACGATGCCGTACACCTCAATGTCGCCGGCGGCGGTGATCTGCGCGTCCTCCAAAACATCCTTATGGATAATGAGCGCGCCGGGATGATGCATGTGGCCGGTCTTCAGGCCGATGCTATCGTTCACGGTATAGACCGTGTCCACGGCAAGCTGAGCCCCTGCGCAACGCACCCGCCCGTCTGTCTCGGCGTAAAACGTGTTTTCCGTGGGTTCATGGCGGACTTGTGCGCCGGCGCGAAGCGTGGCTTCTCGCGGTTTGCGCGCCTCGATCGGTTCGCCGAAGACATCCACGCCGTCTTCGCCGGGTTGCGGAGGCACGATGCGCGCTAGGAATTCCCCTGCCTTCACGGCGGGATTCCCCGTGCGGCGCCGGTAGTCCACTTGTTGGGTCTCGGGGTCAATCGCGAAGCCGGTGCTGAAGAAGTCGCGGCCCCATTCGATTCGGCCATCCTCGGAAGGTGTGGGCGCCTGGCCTTGCGCGACCACGGCCTCTTCATAGGAGCCGGTTTGCTGGAAGTGCGCCTCAAGCGCGTGCTGAATCGATTCAAGAGGCGGCAGCGGATTCACCCCCAGTTGCTCTAGGGCATCCGCCACCGCAGCCGCCAAGCCGCCCGCATCCGGGGCCGCCTCCACGCCGGTCACCGTGACATTGACGCGATCGGCGGAAACGTTTGGAATGGGCTCAATGGTATCTGTGGTCATAACAAGCATCCATGATTGTGGATTACGGCATAAGAGCAACGGTGCGCCAATACCTGGCCGCTTTCCAGTCTGCACGCCTGTTGACGTCCCTCGACAAAATAGGACGCCTGCAAGCGCTGTCTATCCACTATGGACGGCGCCTGCAGGCGTTTGCTTTAGCGCGTTGGGGTTAGAGAAGGTTGTCCAAGGCCTCCCGCAATTCATCCTCGTAGGCCGGTCCCGCGCCCACATGCACTTCCGCCACCACGCCTTCGCGGTCCACGATCACCGTGGTGGGAACGGCGCGAATAAGGTATTCCTCCGCCACCGCGCCATCGCGATCGATGGCCACGGGAAGATCCAACCCGTGGTTCGTGAGAAACTGTTCAACTTGCTCGGTTGTTTCCCGAAGATTGATGGTGTAGACCGCCACGCCCTGGTCCGCGTAGTCGTTCATCACCGTTTGCAAAATGGGCATCGCCCGCACGCAAGGCGGACACCACGTCGCCCAGAAGTCCAGCACCACGATGCCGCCTTCATGGTCGCTGAGGGTCATCGTGGAACCGTCCAGCAGCTCAAGGGAGAAGTCGGGGGCTTGGGAGCCTTCCAAATTCTCCGCGCCGCGCATCGGATTCCGGGCGGGGGGCTCGGGATCGTCCGCCCGTGTGGGGGGCTCGGGATCTTCCGGCGCTTCGGGCCAGTCGATGTCTTCTAATATGGTGGCAAGCACCGAATCCACGCGTTCGTAGGCAGCCGGAACCTCGAACTGGAACAGGCTCTCATCCACCTCTTCGTCGAAAGCCCAGTCCTCGAAGGTGAACCGGATCTCGGGCATCTCGTCCAATTCCAGTTGCAGCTCTTCCTCGAAAGGGGGCTCCATCTCCATCCGTTTGAGGACGGGCGGCTGTTCTTGGGTGAAAAAGAGAGTAAGGTTTATGTCGTCGTGTTTGGCGCGAATTCGATGGTGAAGCGCGCCGTCCACTTCGCTCTCGCCATCATATCGGAGTTCCGTCATATCTTGGGGGCGATCTTCAAGAAAGAAATCGGACACCAGAAAAGCGTCGGCCAAAAAGGTGCTTGTCATCACATCCATGGCGGTTGTGAGGGGCTCGGGTTGAGGATCCTGCGAGTAGATCTCTCGCGACGGCATGACGACATAAAGATGTTCCCCGTCAGCTACCACTACCGTATTCATATCGGCCAACCCCGCCAACGAGAGGAAACCGCCCTCGTACTGTTCCTTGCTTATGCGAAATAGGTTGGGGCGTTTGATTGCGACAGAAGCCGTTTCCGATAAGTTCAATGAGGCATCGGGCATCGTCAGTTCGATGGCGTGTTCTTGCTGTACTTGAACCGCGTCGTGTTCGTGAAGATGGCCTAGCCACTCATCGATAATCTCGAAGGCCCTGGCTTCCGCCTCGTCCACCTCCTCGCCAGCCGCCCCGGTGAACGAAACCATTAGCGCCGCCCCTAATAGACCGGCG